>DAOTMJ010000041.1 GCA_035450225.1 Candidatus Hydrogenedentota bacterium | reverse complement strand
ACCCGCGCCGCCGCCGCCGCCACCGCCGCCGCCGCCGCCACCACCGCCGCCACCGCCGCCGCCACCGCCGCCACCGCCGCCCGGACCTGCCGCCAAAACCAGAGAAGAGGCATCCGCTGTAAATGTCGCATTACCCCCCGGAGAACCGGTGCCGCCGCTACCACCGACCGTGGCATTGCCTGTTCCAGGCGCGCCGCCGTTTCCGGGATAGTCACCGGCGGACAAAAGCCCCGGCGAACCGCCGGGCAGACCATAAATGATTTCAATACCCAAAAAAGTCAAATCGGCCAGCGTGCCGCCGCTGCCTACTTTTGTGCCCGCCGTGCCACCGGATCCGACCACGGTCGAGCCGGTGCCCGCCGAACCGCCCGTGCCGCCCGCACCCCCCGCGCCGCCCGCAGTGGCCACATTGCCATAACCCGCGCCGCCACGGGCCCCGGTGACGCCGGTATTGTCTGCGCCGGGCTGGCCCGCACCACCGGGCGAACCACTCGAACCGGCGGAACCCGGAAGGCCGGGATTGCCTGGATTGGACGCGCCGCCCTCGGCGCTTCCGCCCACGCCACCCGCACCGCCGTTGCCGCCCATGCCGCCCGCACCGCCCGTGCCGCCCGCGCCGCCTTTCGATCCCGCGCCACCCGCACCCCCTGCGCCGCCTCCGGCTGTTCCTGCGGAAACATCGAAACTCGAGCCGATGGTCATGTCGCCCTTGGCCGCCAATGACAAGGGCCGCGCGCCCAGCACAATCACGTTTACGTTGCGATCAATATAGACGTTGTTGAAATCGAACACCGCAACGCCGGTATCCACGCGTCCGCGATATAAATAAGAAATGGGAAACGAATCTATGACCAGCGTCGGCGGCGTGATGCCCGTGTCAATGGTAATCGTCTCGCCTTCCATGGCCACGAGATCAAGCAACACGCCTGAACTTTCGTATGGATCGGCATGGGCGGTCGCGCCTCCCCACAAGGCCGCCAATCCCAACACAAGCAGACATGCGAATACCGGACAAAAGCAATGAAATTTCGTCATGACACACCCTCTCCATTAATCTGCCGACAGGCACACCTGTCTGCCCAAGTCTTTATTCATCTGAATCTTATCATAAAACTTGGCTATCATGACAAAATTCTTGTTCAAGACGACCTTCAAGTGTTGCTTGAGCACCGGATTCCTGCCTGTATCCATCGGCCCTGAACGCGCATGGATTTTTTTAGGCGCGGAAGGCAGGAAAAACTGTTCAGCCTGTCTTTTCCGAAGCCACGCCATTTTCGCGGACCGGCTCGTAATCGTGCTCGTTATCGTCATCGTAATCGCACTCTAAACTCCGCGATTTTCGCACTCGCTAAATCAAGGAATATTCATTGGTTGTATGCATTATCCAAGACTTTTGTTTTTCTTGGAGAAGCCAAACCTTAAGGCATTGACGTGGGAAACGCTATCCGCGGAGGCGTTTATTCAGGATCCGTTTTCAACCTGCGAGGATTCGGCCACCCTCGAAACCCCGCATCGAACAGGGATTATGGGTTCAAAGGGGAATGTGTCGGCGTTCCAGACCGTGTTCGGTCCGTTCGAGCGTGACCAATTCTCCAACGCCGTGATCAAGCAGGTAGGCGCGGGCTTCCAGAATGCCGGCGCCGACTTGCGCGACCCCATGGCTGTCGTCGCCGAAACACACGCCGATGCCGAAATGATGGACTGCGCGTTCCAGCAGCCACGGCGCCGGATAGGGCGTGTCGAACCCTTTCCGGTAGGCCGCCGTGTTGATGTCGAGGATGCTCCCCGCGTCGCGGATGGCTTCCAAGGCGCCGTCGGCCGCGTCGCGGATGGCGGGTGTGTCCACGGGACCGTGCGGCCGGGCATATTTTCGGATGACGTCCAAGTGTCCCACCACCTCCGGACGCAACGCGCGGACCATCGCCGCGACCCGCTCGTAATAATGCACGGCCATCGCTTCCAAATTCCGGTACTCCCTCAGCGCCTCGTCGAAGGATTCCTGTGAATAGTCCGTGATGCGATCATCGATCCAGTGGACCGATCCGACCACGTAGTCGAAATGGTGGCGCGCGCGCAAATCCAAGGTGATGTCCACATACCGCTCCCACGGAACAACTTCCGCCTCAAAACCGCGCAACACCAGCAGCCGTCCGGCATATTCTCCCGCGAGCAACTGCGTTTCGCGGGCATAGGCCGCAAAATCGCGCTGGATCTTCGGTACGTCCCAGCCGAGTTTGATTTCCTCCGGATAGAGAAATCGCGGATCGTCGCGCGGTGCGTGCTCCGTGACGCCATAGATGCGGTACCCCGCCGCCAGCGCCGCGTCCAGAATTTCACGCAGCGTGCTGTCCGCATGATCGCAATAATCGCGGCTGTGCCCCCCATGAAGGGAAACCGCCCACGGCGATCGTTCCAAAAGACTCATGACAACTCCAAACGGTCACGCATCGGCGTTCCATTTCAAGGCTGCATCGCGCCGACCCTGTCCCATCATAGACCATGTCCGGGAAACACGGCAACATGATCATGTCGATTTTCTATCCGCATTCAAGGCGAATCCGTTGCATTGCCTCAATCAGGGGCATGTTTTTTGTCCGCCATTTCCGCGCAACATGCACAGAAGTTGCGGATAAAGAAACGAAAAACGTATTCAGGCCCGTCAACATGATTTAGCAAGTGCGAAAATCGCGGAGTTTCGAGTGCGATTACGTTGACGAGCACGATGATGAGCACGAAGAGAAATTGGATTGTGAGTGATACCCACGTCCAATCATGACGTTTTGGAACAAACGATACGACAGGAAAACGGCAAGATGCCGCTTCGGCCGAGGACGCGACGCCCTTGCCGCATTCCTTGTGTGCGGATTTGGAATCATCATGATGTTTTCCTTGCCGGCAGACCGGTTGCTATGACCCGGGATGTGCGGTGATGTAAAGTATTGTCATGAAACCGCGCTCGCCATACCGGCCCGGATTGTTCCGTTACCTGTGGGTATGCGGAATCGCGATGGCGCTGGGCTGGGGAATCCGGGGGCAAATCGGCCACGAACGCGGCGCCATGCTGGCGGGCGTGCTGGGCGCCTTGGCCGTCATTCTTGTGACCCCGGACCGCCGCAAGCGCCTGCGGTTCGCGTGGGTGTGCATGGGCGGCGGAATCGGCCTCGCCATCGGTGGTTCGATGAGCTACGGAACCGTTGCCGGATCGCTGGGCAAGCCGGACTGCGCGATCTTGTGCACGTCGCTCCTGTTGTTGAAGGGGTCGATCTGGGGCGCAATCGGCGGCGGGGGACTGGGCATGGCGTTGAGCGATGTCCGCTACCGCGCACGCGATGCCCTCTGGCTGCTGCCGTTGACCGCGATCTATCTGCCGGCCAGCGCTTGGCATCCCGACGGCGAATGGTCGCGTTACGACAATACCTGGGGACTTCTCGCGGCCGGATTGGCCTTTGTGGCATGGCTTCGCTTTGTCAAACGAGATCGCGCGGCCTTTTTCGCGGCGGTAATGAGCGCCGCCGGTTTCGGAATGGGCTTTCCACTGGGAAGCTGGTGTTGTGTCTTTGGAGAACGCACCGGCCTGCCGATTGACTGGTGGAAAGTCGCCGAAATGACTTGGGGGCTTTGCGGCGGCCTGTCCTGGGGCGTGGCGGTCCGCGCAATGGACGAGGACGCCGTCTCGCCGCCGGAACCGCTCCAAGCGTGGCCCGCCGCGCTGGGCATCGTCTACGCCGCATGGTTCGTGCCCCTGTGGAACGGTCTCAATGTCTTCACATACTGGGGGTTGGAACGCCGCGTAATGCCCGCGGGCATCGTGGCGGTTTACGGCCTGCTGGCCGCGGCGGCCCTAGCCGGCCTGATCTTCTGGATGCGGCTGGCCGATTGGCGCACATGGAACGAAACGAAAACGGCCAAGGCGCTCATGGCGTGGATTATGACGGGCGCCTTCTGCTTGCAATTCGTCAAGATGGCCTATCCGGACGGCATGTACGGCGTCGGCTTCTGGTTCACGCAGATCGTTTTCTTCGCGCTCATGATGTTGCTGGGGCGCCATGTCGCCAAGGGAACGCCACGGGTCTTTTGACCTTTTTTTTTGCGGAATTCCGCACCAAATGTGCGGAAATTCGTATCCTGAAGGGCGCAGGGGGGAAGCGCCCGGCTCGAAATGCAAGGACTTACGCCGTTTTTCCGGCGATCAGGATTTGGCATAAACGTTGCGTTCTCTAATCCAACCCCTTGTGGGTGTCAAGCAGTCGCCATGGTTGGCCCCGCAGGCCGCGCTTCCGACTACGACCGCACGACTTCGCGGCCTGCGGGCGCCTCCTCCTAGCGGAGGGGGTCTTTCTGAAATTGGCCTGGAAATAACCGATTCGGTATGATGACGCCGGTTTGGGCGAAATGTCCGGACCGGCGCCGTGTTTTTCGGAAACGAGGAGGGACCGAATCATGTTGCGAGTGGGAATGGCCAGTGGCTGGCATGTGCATGCCCGTGGGTATGCAAACGAACTGAAGGAAATCCCCGGTGTGGCCATCACGGCCGTGTGGGACGAGGATTCGGACCGGGGAACGGCGTGGGCCGCCGAACTCGGTATATCTTTCGAACCGGACCTGCAACGATTCATGGCGCGCGGCGATGTGGACGGCATCGTGTGCGATGCCCCCACGAACCGCCATGCCGAAGTCATGATCGCCGCCGCAAACGCGGGCAAGCATATTTTCACCGAAAAGGTCATGGCGCCGACTGTCCGGGAATGCGAGGCCATCGCGGATGCCGTGCGCAAGGCCGGCGTCAAGTTCTGCATCTCGTTTCCCGCGCGCACGCGCCCGAAATTTCTCTTCGCGAAACGAGTCGCGGAGGAGGGCCTGATCGGCGACATCACGCTGCTGCGCGTGCGCGTTGCGCATGACGGGGCGAGCAGCGGCTGGTTGCCTCCGCATTTTTACGATCCCGTGGCCTGCGGGGGCGGCGCAATGATGGACCTCGGCGCGCATCCAATGTATCTTGCGCGCTGGATCCTCGGCCCCCCCGAACGCATTCATTCCACCTTCCTGCACAAGACGGATCACGCCGTCGAAGACAATGCCGTGTCCGTCATCGAATTCGCGAACAAGGCGATTGCCGTCGTCGAGACCAGTTTCGTCTCGCGGCATTGTCCCGACATACTTGAACTGCACGGGACGGCGGGTTCGCTGTTCACCGGCGGACCGGAAGACGGCGTCCTTCTGCGTTCGGACAAGGCCAGCGGCGCGATCCAGGGCTGGATTCGCCCCGTGGACCTGCCCCCCGCCCTGCCGCGTCCCATCCGCATCTGGACCGACGCGATCCTGCACGGCATGCCGATTCCCTTCGGACTTGATGAGGGCATTCAACTTACCGAATTGATGGAAAACGCCTACAAGGCGCGCGAACAGACACGGACGATCGCGTAGCGGAGGCGAAGATCATGCGCAGGGCGGCCTGGATGTCAACGATCGCGCTGGCGGGTCTGTCCACGAATGCCTTCGGGTTCGGCATGAGCACGCACGCCTACATCGCATGGCGGGTCTGCGGCACGACATGGCCCGAAGTTCTTTACGGTTCGACGGCGCCCGATTTCTTCGGCATGGCCCCCTCGCCGGAAATCAAAAATGCGATTCAGTCCATGACGCATTTCGAGTTCGACCGTCTGGCCCCGGCCCCATTTTCGATGGGATTCGCCACGCACAACGGCGCATGGGGCGCCGACCATTACGCCCATTGCTACTACGATCCCGGCGCGCCGGACACGTATTTCACGGCGCGCATGCGCCAACTGGAAGATGAATTCGGCATCAGTATCTATCGCGGCGAAGACGTTATCGAGGCCGTGCTCGATTACCTGATCCGCCGCGACTTCGGCCCGTGGTGGGGCGACGTCATGGCGCGGGCGGCCGAATCGTTCACCTCCACGCACGCCCAACTACTGGTGGACGCGTTCGCGTGGCCTCTCTCGCAGCGCGTGCCGGGGTTGACGCTCGAACAGGCGCAGTCCACGATCCATGCGATGGCCTCGAATTATCGCACGTTGATCCGTGTCTACGGCATGCAACTGGCCATGCAGGATCTGCCGGCTATCCGCTCGATATTGGTCCAAGGCATGGCGGCAATCCTGGAAACCGATGAAATCACGGCGGATGCCATCATGGCCCGCGCGGAGGTTCTCTGCGGGGACTACCGCGCGGAACTGGACGCCGTGGCGGCATCGGTGCGCGATGAATTGAAGACCACGGCCTACCCCATGCCCGCGTGCGACGCATGGCCCTTGATCGCCGCGATTGCCGCCGTTGCCTGTCTGATCTTCCGAAAAAGGTCCCTGAACGTGTGAACGACTCGGTTCGTCCCTGTTGACAACGCCCATCCGCCGCTTTTCTTTTCCGCCTTCTTTTCCCGCGAAAGAAAAAGGCGGTTACTTGCGTTTGACGCGGGGGCCGTCGGGCGTATCCTCGATGATCCAGCCATCGTTCGCCAGTTGATTTCGAATGGCGTCGGCGCGCGCGAAATCCTTGTTTCGCCGCGCCTGCTGGCGTTCCAGGGCGAGATCGAGCACCGCTTGCGGAACGGCGTCTTCCATGACCGGAAACAGTCCTGTAACCGCGTCGAGCCGTTCGAGCAGCGCGGTGGCGTTTTCGGCGCCGCGCGCCCCCGCCTCGCCGCGATCGATCAGCCGGTTTACATCGCGGACGAAATCGAACACGGCCGCCAGTGCGCCGGAAATGTTGAGATCATCGTCCAACGCCGCGCCGAACGCCTTTTCGCAGGTTTCGATTTCGGCGGCGAGATCGGATCCGCTGCCCATGGCATTTTTCAACCGCAGCCGGAAATCCTTGATGCGCTGCAGGGCTTGGTTCGCGGCCTCGACGGCCTCGAACGTGAAATTGCTCGGCTGGCGGTAATGCGTGGCGAGGAGCACCCAGCGAATCGCGATCGGATTGTGGCCCGCCTCGACCAAATCCCGCAACGTGTAGAAATTTCCAAACGATTTCGCCATTTTCCGGCCTTCGACCATCAGATGCGCCGAATGCAGCCAGTATTTGACGAACGTCTGCCCTGTTGCGCATTCCGATTGCGCAATCTCGTTTTCGTGATGCGGAAACATGTTGTCAATGCCGCCCGTGTGGATGTCGAACGACTCGCCGAGGTATTTCATGCTCATCGCCGAGCACTCGATGTGCCACCCGGGTCGTCCGCGCCCGAGTTCCGTGTCCCAATACACATCACCATCGTCGGCGTCGTGGGCCTTCCAAAGCGCGAAATCCCGTGCGTCCTCCGTGCCGTACTCGTCGAGGTCCACGCGGCCACTCGCCCCCTCCTTGAGCCGGGACAGGTCAAAATGACTCAGGCGCCCGTAGCCCGGAAACGAACTCAACCGGAAATACGTGCTTCCGCCCGCCTCATAGGTATGGCCCTTCTCGCGAAGCCGCTTGATGATGGCCACCATCTCCGGGATGTGGTCCGTCGCGGCGGGATAATGCTCCGCGCGCTCGATGCGCAACGTGTCGAGATCCGCGAAGAACGCGTCAATGTACTTTTTCGTAAGTTCCTTGAGCGGCACGCCGGTTTCGCGGCTCGCGCGGATGGTTTTGTCCTCGACATCGGTCAGGTTCATGACCTGCGTGACGGCATACCCTCGATACTTGAGGTGGCGGCGCAACAAATCCTCGAACAGGTACGTGCGGAAATTGCCGATGTGCGCGAAATTGTAGACCGTCGGGCCGCAGGTGTACATGCGGACTTGCCCCGGGATCAGCGGCTCGAATTCTTCCAGCCGCCGTGACAATGTATTGTAAAAGCGAATGGCCACGACGCCAACCCTCCCACGATCCGACCGATCCGTCCGATCCGACCGATGTTCTCAACTAAATAGCGCCTCGACGAATTCCCGCGCATTGAACGGCTGTAAATCCTCGACGCCCTCGCCGACGCCGATCGCCTTGATGGGAATGCCCAACTGTTTCTGGATGGCCACCGCAATGCCGCCTTTTGCCGTTCCGTCCAATTTGGTCAGCACGACACCGGTGACCTTCAAGGCTTCGGTGAAAAGTTTGGCCTGCTGCAAGCCGTTCTGTCCCGTGGTCGCGTCAAGCACCAGCAGCACATCGTGCGGCGCGCCCGGCAGGCGTTTCCCGATCACGCGCTGGATCTTCTTTAATTCTTCCATTAGGTTCACCTTGGTGTGCAACCGCCCGGCCGTGTCTATCAGCAGGCATTGCATGCCGCGCGAGATCGCGGCGTCGGCCGCATCGTAGGCCACGGCGGCGGGATCGGCCCCGTCCTTGTGCTTGACAATCGGCGCGCCCGTCCGCTCGCTCCAGATCGTGAGTTGTTCAACCGCCGCCGCGCGGAACGTGTCCGCCGCCCCCAGCATGACGTTCTTGCCGTCATTCACGAGTTGGGCCGCCAGTTTGCCGATCGTCGTCGTCTTTCCGGAACCGTTTACGCCGACGATGAGCGTCACGTGGAGACCGCCGTCCGGCGCGGTCCACGTCATCGCGTGATCGCCGGGTTCGAGGATGGCCACCAGTTCGTCCTTGAGCACCGCGTACAATTCCTCCGAAGACGTGAGGCCTTTCTCGCGGGCGATGCGCCGCATGTCCCCGATGATTCCCATCGTGGTTTCGACGCCCAGAT
Organism: Candidatus Hydrogenedentota bacterium; assembly: GCA_035450225.1. Lineage (NCBI taxonomy): Bacteria > Pseudomonadati > Candidatus Hydrogenedentota > Candidatus Hydrogenedentota bacterium. Next base: position 25,650 of record DAOTMJ010000041.1, on the reverse strand, counting down.
CGGCTTCGATCAGGATTTGCTCAAGTTCATCGAAAACGTCATCATCTATCAACGGCCGCAGCGTCAGCACCCGCCGCACATTGTGCACAAGACTCGTGCGCGTCTTGCTCAACCGCTCGCGCAGGCGTCCAAAAAAGCCCATGATTCGCTCTGTCTCCCAATTCGATTCAACGCCGAATCGTATCCGCCCGCGCCTGTTGTCCTTGACGCAATCAACAAACGCCCCCTTGACAATTGCGGGCACGGCGCCAGACGCAGGATAAACAAAACGGAATGCTATCATGCCTTGCCGGAATGGCACAAGAAAACCGGAAACTGGGGAACAGGGCCTTGATCGGCCTTGATTCGCGGGAATCCGGTCCTTATGATTTCGCCTTATGAGCGCGGTGGTGCTGGAACTCGACGATATTCACAAGGGCTTTGGCGGGGTCCCCGCGTTGCGCGGCGTGCGGTTGGAGGTGTGCGCGGGCGAGGTGCACGGGCTGATCGGCGAGAACGGCGCGGGAAAAAGTACCCTGATCAATGTCGCGACGGGGTTGTTTCGCCCGGATGCGGGCACGATCCGCTACACAGGACGGCCCGTGTCCTTTTCGACGACGCGGCAGGCGGCGCGCGCCGGGATCGCGGTGGTCCATCAGGAAGCCGATCTCTTCGCCCAGATGAGCCTCGCGGAAAATATGCTGTTGGGACGCGGCCTCGTGCGCTGGGGGCCTTTCGTGGATTGGCGCGCGACGTATGGCGAGGCGGAGCGCATCATGTCGGCGATGGGCGAATCGTTCGACGTGCGCGCGGAGGCGGGGGGGCTGTCCGTGGCGCGGCGCATGATGGCCGGCATTGCCGCGGCGGTGTCCGATCGGGCCCGTGTGCTGTTTCTGGATGAACCGACCTCCTCGCTCACCCTGAAGGAAATCGAAAACCTGTTTGCGCGGATACGCGGACTGCGCGACGCGGGCGTGGGAATCGTCTACGTCAGCCACCGGCTCGAAGAGGTGCTGGCATTGTGCGACCGGGTCACCATCATGCGCGACGGCGAGACCGTCGAAACGCAGCCCGTGTCCGCATTGACAATGGACCGCATGGTGGCAGCGATGGTCGGCCGGGCGGTCGTATATGAACAGCGGCGCGAAACGCGGGCGCCGGGCGCGGTCCGGCTGCGCGTCGAACGGGCCGCGAGCCGGTCGGGCGCGTTTCACGACGTGTCGCTCGACGTGCGCGCGGGCGAAATCGTCGGCCTTTACGGATTCGTGGGCGCGGGCCGCAGCGAGTTTGCCCAGGCGCTGTTTGGCATCGAACCGCTCGCGTCGGGCGCGATCGCCGTGGACGGCGAAACGCTTGCCGTGCGTTCGCCGCGCCAGGCCGTCCGGGCGGGTCTCGCATATCTCCCCGAAGACCGGCTGGTGCAGGGCGTGTTCCGGACGCATCCCCTTCGCGCGAACGCAAGCGTTGCGGCGTTGCGTAACCTGTCCATCGCCGGCATGGTGCGCGCGCGCGCGGAACGGGCGCTCGCGGCGCGGATCATGCGCGAGATGAACGTCCGCGCGACTTCGATGGAGCAGCCCATCGGCACGCTCAGCGGCGGCAACCAGCAGAAAGTGGTCTTCGGGCGCTGGCAGGCCCTGAATCCGCGCGTGATCCTGCTCGACGAACCGACGCGCGGGGTGGATGTCGGCGCGAAGGGCGAGATCCACAAATTGATCCGCGACCGCGCGGCAAGCGGCGCGGCGATCCTGCTCATCAGTTCGGAACTTCCCGAAATCATGGCGTTGAGCGACCGCGTCGTCACGCTGTCCGAAGGCCGCATCACTGGATCTTTCGTGCCGGGCGCGGACGGTGAGGAGGCCATCGCAGCCGCGGCGGTTCCCCGCGCCACGGAGGCCGGGGCGAACACCGCCGCGCATCCGCGGCCAGGCGCCGTTGCGCGCCTGCTGCGTTTTCGCGCATTGGGCCTGCTTGGATTCATCGCCGTCCTGTCGCTCGTCATGACCGTGCTGAAACCCGCCGAATTCGCCAACGCGCGCAACCTTTTCGACATACTGGCGAACGCGGCGATGCCCGCCATCATGGCGCAGGGCGCGATGCTGATTATCTGCGCGGGTGGGATTGATATCTCCGTCGGTTCGATGATGGGGCTTGTGGCGGCTGCGTCCGCGCTCGCGGCCAAGGCGGGCGCGCCGCCGCTGGCATGCCTCGGGCTGGCGATAGCGGCGGGCGCGGGCTGCGGACTGATCAACGCGGGCCTGTCGCTCGCGGCGCGGATCCATCCGATCATCGTGACGCTCGCCGGACTCAGCATCTACCGCGGATTCATGCGGATCGTAACCGGCGGCAGCGAGGTTATGCAGTTGCCGCCGGGCTTTCGCGCGATCGCGGACGGCCTGTGGTTCGGCCTGCCCAAAATCTGTTACTACGTCATCGCGGCGACCCTGATCACGCACCTGATCCTCCGGTACACCCTGACGGGGCGGCGCGTGCTGGCCCTGGGCAATTCCGAAACCGCCGCGCGCCTCATCGGCTTGTCCAAGACGCGGTTGACGCTGTTTGTGTTCGGCGTGTCGGGGGCGTTCGTGGGTCTGACGGCGGTGCTGGCGTCCGGCTACTACGGCACGGTGCAGGCCAACACGGGCGAAGGCATGGAACTGAAGGCGATCGCGGCGGCGGTCATCGGCGGCTGCAACATCCTCGGCGGACGCGGATCGGCGCTGGGCACGCTGCTCGGCGCGTTTCTGGTGGCGCTCTTGTACAACATGTTGATCCTGCTCGAAGCGAGTTCGTATTGGCAGAGCATTTTCGTCGGGGGCCTGATCCTGATGGCCGTGGCCGTGGACGCCCTGCTGCAACGCGCGCGGGGGGGCGGGCGATGATCCGCCGCATGCTACTTTCCCGCGAGGCGGTTCTTGCCGGTGTGCTTGCGATCCTGTTTGCCGGATTCGGGATGTTTGTGGACGGTTTCCTCGACGGGTTCAGTCTGTTCGAACGCGCGCGGTACTGGGTCGTTCCGGGACTCGTCGCGGTCCCGATGACCTTCATCATCGCGACGGCCGGCATTGATCTTTCGGTCGGATCGATCGTAGCGATGTGCACGATCGTCTTCGGGCTGCTTTACAGCGACGCCCAGTGGCCCATTGCGGCGGCGGCTTGCGCGGCGGTGGCGGCGGGCGTGGCCGGCGGCGCGGTCAATGGCATGGCATCGGGTTTCCTGGGCATTCCGCCGCTCGTCGCGACGCTCGCGACGATGGCGCTGTTTCGGGGCGTCGCGATGGGCCTGAGCCAGGCGCGCACCGTCAGCGACTTTCCCGAAAGTTTCCTCTGGATCAGCCAGGGTGACGCCTTCGGAATTCCCCTGGGCGGCGGCGACACGGCGTTTGTGCCCGTGCCGATTTTCGCGCTGCTGGCGGCGGCGGCGCTGGGCTGGATTCTGATGCGCAAGTCGTGGATCGGACGCTTTGCCGAGTGCATCGGCGAGAACCGGACCGCCGCGCGGTTCGCCGCCATTGACGTGGGCCGGATGACGCTCGCGCTGTACACCGCCTGCGGCGCGGTGTGCGGCGTGGCGGCGCTGTTCAACACGGCGCTCTATGCGACCGCCAAGGCCGACGCCGCCACCGGCATGGAACTCGAGGCGATCGCCTGTGTCGTCGTCGGCGGCACGCGCGTCAGCGGCGGGCAGGGTTCCGTGCCGGGATCGTTGCTTGGCCTTTTGATCATCGGCCTTCTGCGGTACGGTCTCGAAATGGCCGGCGTGAAATCGCAGCATGTGGTGATATTCGTCGGCGCGCTGCTGATCCTGACCGCCGTCTTCAACGAATGGATGGCCGCTGCGCGCACACGATCGTGACCGCGAAGGCAGACGGGCTTTCGGCGGACCTTGCGGCTCAGGCGTGTTTGTGGCACGAACAGCCGGGGTAGTTCGGCGAGTAGAGCGTGCTCGTGGGCCGGAGCGCGAGGCGGCCGTTTTCCACGAACGTTTCCCCGCGCGGGGCCAAATGTTCGACGAGCCTCGCGCGCCACAAACGCAGGATTTCCGCGTGGGAGGCATCCCCTGAACGATCCGTGGTTTCATGCGGATCGCGTTCGAGATCGAACAACTGCTCCGAACCGTCCATCGCGTGGAAAATATACTTGTGCTTCCCGTTCGTCAGCGCGCTCCAATGATTTTCCGGCGCGTAACAGATGTCGTGTTCGAGGTCGAGAAACGGACGCCAATCGGCTGCCGGATTGCGCAGAAGATTCAGCATGCTGCGGCCGTCGAGCGATTCCGCGCCCGGCGCGCCCGCCGCGTCGAGAAACGTCGGAAGCACGTCGCGCAATTCGACCGGCCTCGCGGACACGGCGCCGCGCGGTGCGTCCGCCGCGCCTTTCGGCCAGCGCATCAGCATGGGAATGCGCGCGGAGGATTCGTAGGCGTAGGACTTGCGCCACAGGTGGTGGTCGCCGAGCATGTCGCCGTGATCCGCCGTGAACACAATCAGCGTTTCGTCGAGCCAGCCGCGCTGGTCGAGCATTTCGAGAATGCGCCCGATCTGTTCGTCCACGAACGACACCGAACCGTAGTACGCCTGCCGCGAACAGCGCACCTGATCCGCGCCGAGGTCGCCGTGCCATATCGTGTCGTCCGGCCCGCTGCGTTCGGCATGCCGCGACGCCCATGCGCCCACGGCGGCCGCCGGCAGGTCCGCGTCGCGGTATCGCTTCAGGAACCGTTTCGGCGGATCGTAGGGGCTGTGCGGACGCGCAAACGAAACTTTCAGGAAAAAGGGTTCCGCGCGATCGTATTCCTTGATGAAGCGCGCGGCCGTGTCGCCCGTCCAACGCGTCGGATGCAGGCGTTCCGGCAGGGCGTACGCGCCCGCCCTGTACGAATTCCAGCCGATGCCGGTCGCGTCGGGATTCAATGCCGGCGCCTTCGAAGCGAACCATGCGCGGTAATCGCTTTGGAAACCCGGGGATTCCGCGCGCCCGGACTCGTCGAGCAGCATTTGGTGGAACCCGTGCGGGTTGCGTTGGGGATGCCAGTGCATCTTGCCGATGCCGCACGTGTAATACCCCGCATCCCGCAACGCGGCGGGCATTTCAACGGGATATTTTTCCCCTACTCGCCCGTAGCCCAGCAGTCCGTTGCGCCACGGCCCAAGGCCCGTCAGCAACGCGGCCCGCGCCGGCGTGCAGGTCGGCGTGCAGGAATAGGCGCAGGAAAACAGGACGCCTTCGCGGGCGATGCCGTCGAGATGCGGCGTCGAGATTGCGCGATTGCCCGAGGCGCCCACGCAGTCCGCGCGGAATTGGTCCGCCATCAGCAACAGGATATGCGGCCGTTCGCGCGGGATCCTTCGTTTTCCCGCCGCCAGCGATATCGCGGCCGCCGACGCCGCCATGAAACCGCGGCGGGTCAAATGGGATGCACGACCGGTATTCATGCTTTTTCCTCCGACAACGCACTAAGGCGGCTCAGCCGCAATGCATCAATCAAGGGCATGATTTCTTTGTCCGCAACTTCTGGGCATCACACACAGAAGTTGCGGACAAAAAACTAAAAACGCATGAATGCAAGTATAGCACGGCGTCCGCCGCGCCTCAGCCGGCGCCCGGGGAGACTGAACCGGACGACCGCCGCAATTCGATGAGGACCGCCTCCGGACGGCAGTTGTAGCGGACCGGCAACGTGGACGCGCCAAGGCCGGTGGTCGTAAAACCCTGCATGTTCCCGTGGCGCCACGGACCCGCGCAAAACCGGCGTGAACAGCGGGTGTTGAGAAAGAACGGTCCGATGAACGGCAGGCGGATCTGGCCGCCGTGCGTATGACCGCAAAGATACAGGTCCGCGCCGTGTCGTTCCGCGCATTTGACGAGTTCCGGCGAATGCGCGAGCAAGACGGCAAACGCCCCGTCCGGCGCGCCGTCGAACGCGGCGGCAATGCTCGCGGCGCGAAAATCGTGCGGATCGTCCACGCCGCCGATCCAGATCGTCGCGCCGTCCCGCTCGATGGCGAATCCCTCGTTGATCAACATGCGGATGCCCATTGCCCGCATCGGTTCGACCATGGCGCCGATATCGTTGTTGCCGAGAATACCGGTTACGCCGTTCCGTGCGCGGACCGCGCCCACAATACGCCGGAGGCCGGCATAAACCGCTTGGCACGACGCGCCCTGATTGAAACGAAAATCCCCTGTCAATACGCACAAGTCCGAGTCGATCCCCTTGACAAGCGCGCAGGTCGTTTCGGTCACGTCCAGCCGCGGGTCGAAGTGGAAATCCGAAAGGTGCAGGATGCGGAATCCATCGAAGGCCGGCGGCAGGCCATTGAACATCGGCGTAAATGTGCGCAGTTCCGGCTGCGAGGCATTGCGAACACCGCGATCGAAAAGGCCAAGCCCGCGGAGCAGCGCCCTTGCCGCCACGACGCGCGGGCTGTCCGGATACGGGCGATCCTCGAAGGACCGGCGTTCCTGCCGGGCTTCGCGCGCGAGGCGTTTGCGCCATAATTCTCCGCGGGCGCGGACCGCGTCACGCGAATCGCCTGCTTTTCCGCTCCGAATCAATACCGGGGTTCTCCTTGCCCAAAGGACTCCGAGCCAACGAACAAAGCCGGCCCCATGCGCCATTCCCGCATGTCTTGGGTATCATATTCGATCGCATGGCGTTTGAGGAACAAACAAGACTCATCCTGGACGGATGCTTTTCGCTGCCGTTCTTCCGGTTCCGCGATGCACCGGCGCGTTCAACGTAGACGCGGCATCTTGCCGCGTTCAACAAGAGTCTGGAAGACTCTTCTACCTTCTTCACGAATCATTTGCCGATGCAAAACGTTGAAAAGATGCGTGCAAGCAGATCGTCCGGCGTGGTCTCGCCGGTTATTTCGCCGATTGCCTGGATCGCGTCGCGCAGATCAATGCCGAGCAATTCGGGCGAATCGCCGAATCGGGCCAGGGTGCGCTCGACCGCTTCAACGGCGCGGTGAAGACTGTCTCGTTGGTGGGCGCGGGAAATCAGGCCCTGCTCGGGCGCGACATGCGCATCGCCCAGAAGCAGGCCGGCCAATCCCTTTTCGAGCGATTCGAGGCCTTCCCCGGTCAGGGCGGAGACCGGCGTCGGCCCGTGGAATCCCTGGAAGGCCGGCGGCAACGCGGCGCCTCGCGCGATATCGGTTTTGTTCAATGCGATCCAGACGGGCCGGTCGAGGCCGCGCAATTCTTCGGCCAGCGCCACGTCCGCGTTGGTGGCGGGCGACGTGGCGTCCACGACGAACAAGATGATGTCCGCGGCCTGCATGGCTTCGCGCGCAATGGACACGCCGATGCGTTCCACCTCGTCGTTTGCTTGGCGCAAGCCCGCCGTGTCTACGAGGCGCACAGGCACGCCCGACAACGTGATCGTCTCTTCAATGCGGTCGCGGGTGGTGCCGGGCTGCGCGGAGACGATGGCGCGCGCGTCGCGCAGTAGGGCGTTGAACAGGCTCGATTTTCCCACGTTGGGGCGCCCCGCAATGGCAATGCTTGCGCCTTCGCGATACAACCTGCCGGCTTCGGCGGTGTCCAACAGCGCCTGCATGCGGGCCCGTGTGTTTTCCAGCCGCTGCCGCAGGGATTCGTCGAGCAATTCCGGCAGATCGTCGTCGGGAAAGTCCACGGATGCCTCGACGCGGGCCAGCGCATCCGCCAATTCCGCAGCCATCGCATGCAATTCCTTTGACACCGCACCCGAAGCCGCCGCCGCCGCCGCGCGCAATCCGGCATTCGTGCGCGCCCGGATGTGGTCCGCCACGGCCTCGGCCTGAACAAGATCGATGCGCCCGTTCAGGAAGGCGCGCAGGGTGAACTCGCCGGGCTGCGCCAAACGCGCGCCGTGGCGCAGAACTTCATTGAGAACCGCCGCGACGGGGCCGGCTCCGCCATGGCAGTTGATTTCAACGACGTCTTCGCGCGTGTAACTGTGCGGCGCGCGCATGACGTGAAGCAGAACCTCGTCAATCATCCCCCCCTGCGCATCCCGGATGTGCCCGTGAAACACGCGCCGCGAATCGCGCGCGACGTCGCGTCTGGTGGAAGAAACAAAAATCCGCGCCGCGACGGCAACGGCATCGGGGCCGCTCAGTCGCACAATGCCGATACCGCCTTCGCCGGGCGGCGTTGACACGGCCGCAATAGTGTCTTCGGGACTCTGGATCATGATGGAAACCGCCCCGCTGTCCTTCGCCGGCGTCGGGACCCCGGTTTCTCGCACAAGGGGACCACGGCGATGGGGGAAAAAATATCCACGGGCATGTTGTTCACGGCCAATGGCGCCATCCTGTTCATCCCGAAATATCCAGAGGCAGTTTCACGGGTTGCCGGGTCTGGTAGGCCTGCTGGGCGGCGAAGACGACTTCGTGGGTCTTGACGGCGTCGGCGAGGTTGCAGTGCGATTCGTGGCCGGTCAGGATGCAGTCCACGAAATGGTCCATCTGGCCCTGGAAGGGATGGTGCGACACGTCGGCGCTTTCCGGCAGGATGGTCGGAATCGTGACCCAGTTGCGCTGTCCGGGGAACTTGTGCGACCAGACGCGGTTGTCCTTGATCGTGCCGCGGTTGCCAAAGACTTCGATGGGAAACGTGTAGGGCATTACGCAGCCGTAGTTGACGGACACTTTCGCGAGTACGCCGTTGTCGAAGCGAATCAGAACCATTTCGAGGTCGTCGTATTCGAGGGGCGGCGCTTCTTGCCACCGGCACGTGAAATAGTTGTATTCGGTCTTGAGTCCCTTGCGGTATCCGCCGGCATAGGCAAAGACCTCGACGGGTGTGGCCGCTTCATACCGGCCTTTCCCGGCAAACCAGCGCGCGGCATCAACGGCGTGGCAACCGCCGGTCAACAGTGCGCTGACACCCTTCTCTTTTGTGCGCGCATCCTCGTAGCCGGTCCACCAACTCGCGATGTCGTGCTGATAGTCCGTTTCGACGCAGTACACGTCGCCGAGAAAATCGTCGGCCACCATGGCCTTGATTGTCTCGAACAACGGATTCCAGCGCAGGACGAAACTGACAATCGTCCGCACGCCGGCCTTGTTCACGGCATCGAGCATGGCGCGCATGTCCGCCGGACTGTTCGCGACGGGTTTTTCGATGACGATATGTTTGCCGGCCTGCGCCGCGGCGATGGTGTTTTCCGCGTGCAGGTGTTGCGGCGTGCACACCGACACGATGTCCACGCCTTCGTGCGCCAGCGCCTTTTCGTAATCCGTGTAGAAAGCCACATCCGTCAACCCGGCTTCTTCGGCGCGTTTCCGGCAACTTTCGAGTTTTCGGCTCGATATGGCGATCACTTTCGTGTGCGGATTCGCGGTAAACGCCTTGATGTGTTCGCCGGCCACCCAGCCTGCACCATGAACCAGCACGCCCAATTTGTGTTCCATTTTCATTTCCTCCTGCATGTCCGCGCCTGTTTTGAGCAGGCGGCGGGTTGAAACGATCCTGTCCTGTCCCACGGCGTTTTCTTTTGGACAGGATAACAGGATTGTACAGGATAAAGAGAGGGCAGCGGAAAACCGCGCAGGCGCGGCCGGCCCGGTTGCCGTTCATTTGCTGGCAAACGGATCGCCGGCCTTCCGCAGCCTTTTGATCATGTCCGCATGCAGTTTTTCCCGTGTGGCCGCCCATGCGGGATCGTCTATCCGGTTCGCCAATTGGAACGGATCCTCCCGGTTGTCGAAAAGGAGCCACGGCCCGTCCTCGCGCACGGCATAGGTGTAACGATCCGTCCGCAATCCGCGGAACAGCGGCGCGGGATGGTTTTCGCCGCCCGAGGCGTGCTCCTTGGAAATGTGCATGATAAGTTGCGGATCGGACATCGGTTCGGAACCGTCCAGAATCGCGCGGGAAAGATCGCGTCCCGTACAGGAATCCGGCACGGGGATTCCCGCAAGGCCGCACAGGGTGGGAAAAATGTCAGGCGCACCGAACAGCGTGCGGCAGATCCGTTTTTTCGGCGCCACGCCCGGCCATCGGACAAAAAACGGCACCCGAAGCGATTCATCGTACGGTTGGCGTTTGCCGCCGAGACCGTGCGATCCCATCATGCTGCCGTGATCGGACGTGTAGACGACCAGGGTTTCGCCGTCGAGGCCGCGTTCTTCGAGACAGTCAAGGACGCGTCCGATTTCGTCGTCAATTGCCGAAATGTGCGCGTGATAACCCTGATAATAAGGCCATGTGGATTTGTTCCAAATGGCATTGTCTTTCATTTCGCCCCGGCGCACCGATTCCGGCACGTTGGCCCGCCACGGCAACGATCCCTGCGGATACATCGCCTTCTTTTCCTCCGGCGCGTCAAGGAAATCCGAATGCGGGGGATTCCACGACACCATCAGGAAGAACGGGCGTTCGTCCTTTACGCCGATGAAATCAATCGCCTGATCGGTCATCAGCCGCGCGTTATACCCTTTGGGACGGATCGGATCGCCTTCGCGCGGATGATACCGGGCCTTGTCCCAATGCGTGTTGTCCTCGGTCCAGATGAGCGACTCGTCGAATCCGAACGGTTCGGCGCGCACACCGCCCAGATGCCACTTGCCGATATATCCTGTCCGGTATCCCGCCGCCTTGAAGGCCTTGCCGGCCGTAAGATGGTTCGGGTCGAGCGGAATGCCGTTGTCCGTTACGCCTTGCTGGTGCGGCCAACGGCCCGTCATCAGCATTCCGCGATACGGCGAACAGACCGGCAGATTGCTGATGCAATGCGTAAACATCGTGCCTTCGGCGGCCAGGCGCACCATGTTCGGCGTGCGCAGTTCCGGCATTTCGGAGCACGACATGGACTGCCAGCGGTGCTCGTCGCTGAACAGGAACACGACGTTTGGACGCACGCGCGAGGGCATGGCGCCCCGTGCCCGGGATGCAAGGGTTGCTGCCGCCAATCCAAGAAACGTTCGCCTATGCATGGTTGTCACTCACCCTCCAGCGCCTCGTGGGGGCGGCACAACTTTCGTAACGGTTGTGCCACACCGGTTATACAACGGCCGCCATCAAGACAAAGCCAACAAGGACGTAACAAACAGCAATCCGGCGGGATAAGTCCTATTTGTCGTTTCCGTCCGGATTGTCCTTTTTCCTCGACCCATTCCCAATTATCAACGCTTGAAATCAGGTTATTGCATGAAGATCGCAAGAAAAACAAATTTCCCTTCTTGCCAAGGGAGGAGCGCCGAAGTTTGTGTGCGAAAATCGAGTTGAGGGGGTTGACAGGCGGTTTGGGATATGCTAGGATCGTCCTGTTAGCACTCGGCTTTGTCGAGTGCTAACGAAAATTAGTCATCTAAGGCTGCCTTGGGCGGCCGAAACACAAAAAACATCGAGTGAAGGAGATTTCGAACAATGGCCAAACAACTCATTTTCGGTCAGCCGGCGCATGCTTCCATCCTGAAAGGCATGGACATGCTGGCGAACGCGGTCAAGGCGACGCTGGGGCCCAAAGGGCGTAACGTGTTGATAGCGAAACCGTTTGGCGCACCGAACATCACGAAGGACGGTGTAACGGTCGCGAAAGATGTCGAATTGGCCGATCCGTTCGAGAACATGGGCGCCCGGATGATTCGGGAGGCGGCCAGCAAGACGCATGATGTGGCCGGCGACGGCACGACGACGGCGACCGTTCTCGCGCAGATCATGGTGCGCGAAGGGTTCCGTCATGTGACATCCGGCGCGAATCCGATGCATTTGAAGCGCGGCATGGACAAGGCGGCGGACATGATTATTCAGGCGGTGGCGTCCGTGTCGAAGAAGGTCAAGGGTCGCGACGAGATTAAGCAGGTGGCGACGATTTCGGCCAACGGGGACGATGAAATCGGTGAAATGATCGCGGACGCCATCGAGAAGGTCGGCAAGGACGGCGTCATCACCATCGAGGAAGGCAAGGGGATGAATACCGAGGTGGACATTGTGGACGGCATGCAGTTCGACCGCGGCTACCTGTCGCCGTATTTCGTAACGGACGCCGAAACGATGACGGCGACCTTGGAAGACTGTTATGTGCTGTGCCTCGAGAAGAAGATCAGTTCGGTGCGCGAGATTCTTCCTCTGTTGCAGTCGCTTGCGCAAACCGGCAAGCCCCTGCTGATCGTCGCGGAAGACGTCGAGGGCGAGGCCTTGGCCACCTTGGTGGTCAACCGGCTGCGCGGCATCCTGAAGGTCGTGGCGGTGAAATCGCCCGCATTCGGCGATCGCCGCAAGGAAATCCTGCGCGATATCGCGATACTGACGGGTGGCCAGTATATTTCGGAAGACCTTGGCGCGAAACTTGAAAATGTGACGCTCGATCAACTGGGCCGCGCAAAGCGTGTGGAAGTGACAAAGGACAATACCACCATCGTCGAAGGCGCCGGCAAGAAGAAGGAGATCATGGGCCGCTGCGAACAGATTCGGCGCGCCATCGAAACCACGACGTCGGACTATGATCGTGAAAAATTGCAGGAGCGGCTCGCAAAACTCGCCGGTGGTGTCGCGGTCATCAAAATCGGCGCGGCGACCGAAGTCGAATTGAAGGAAAAGAAGGCGCGGGCGGACGATGCGCTGCACGCCACACGCGCGGCCATCGAGGAAGGCATCGTGGCCGGCGGCGGGCTGGCGCTGCTCGAAGCATCGAAAAAACTCAAGGATCTCAAATTGGCCGGCGACGAAGCGACCGGCGTTGCAATCGTCGCGCGGGCCTGCACGGCGCCGTTGTCGCAGATTGCCGCGAACGCGGGACTTGAAGGTGAAGTGATAGTTCAGCAGGTCTTGGCGGGCAAAACGGGCTTTGGTCTCAACGCCGCGACGGGCGTCATCGAGGACTTGGTCAAGAGCGGCATCGTGGATCCGGCCAAGGTCATCCGTTCCGCGGTGCAGAATGCGGTCAGCGTCGCGACCACGATGCTCATGACGGCGTGCATGATCACCGATCTGCCCGAAAAGAAGAGCGATGAAGGCCATGGCCATCCGCACGGCGGCGGCATGGGCGGCATGGGCGGCATGGGCGGCATGGGTGGCATGGGTGGCATGATGTAATCCTTGCCAATACAGATTCACAAAGGGTCGGAGAAATCCGGCCCTTTTTTTTGAAATAGGAAAGTGGTTTTACGGGCAAGCGGCGCCCCAACCCGCCCCTCTGACGCATACAGTGCTGCATCTTGAAACAGTCGCGTTTGGGAATGAAATTGCCAAGGAATCCCGTCCACAATACCAAAAGGGGGAAATTTTACATAAGTCCTTGAATGACAATGTTTTGTGCTGAACGATGTCGCCGGTTCTTTTCTTGGCATAGGGCTTGTTTTTCCCCAATTGCAAGTTGAATAGGGTTCAAACAGTGAACAACAACCTTTATCAAGGAGGAAACGGACATGACCTACGCAACATGGAATCTCTTTAGAGAGATGGAAGCGCTCCGGCGCGAGGTGGAACGTGTCTTCGAGCAATCGGGATTCGATTGGCGGCGTCCGGCATTTGCGCGTGCGGCGTTTTTACCCGGAAGCGCGGCGCGGGCGTATCCGCTCATGAACCTGAGCGAAGACAAGGATAACTTGTACGTCGAGGCGCTGGCGCCCGGCGTGGATCCGGATTCGCTCGACATTGCGGTGTTGCGCGACACGCTGACCGTCAGCGGGGAAAAACAGGCCATCTCCGCCGACGTCAAACCGGAAGCGTTCCATCGCAATGAACGCGGCGCGGGCAAATTCACGCGGACAATCACCCTGCCGGTCGAGGTGGACGGCGACAAGGTAACGGCCCAGTACACCAACGGGTTGTTGCTGATCACGTTGCCGAAAGCCGAGGCGGCCAAACCGAAGCAAATCGCCGTCAAGGTAGCCTGAGCATTCAACAGAGGAGGTGTACGGCCATGAAAGAAACCACGGTTCCCCAGCAGCAGCAGCCAACAGCAGTCGCGGAGACGCGCGACGAGTCGCGCACGTTGACGCCCCCGGTGGACATCTTCGATGTCGAGGACGGGTTGGCGGTCATCGTGGACATGCCCGGCGTCGGGAAGGACGATCTCGATGTCCGCGTTGAAAACGACGTGCTGACCTTGTCCGGCAAGCCGAAATCGGCGCTTTCGCAGCCGCCCATCTACACGGAATTCCAACTGGCGAATTTCTTCCGGCAGTTCCAGTTGAGCGACCGTGTGGACCAGGACAAGATTCGCGCGGAAGCCAAGAACGGCGTGCTGACGCTCCATCTTCCCAAGGCCGAGAAAGCAAAACCGAAGAAGATTGCGGTTCAGGTAAAGTGAACCATGCAGGAAGCAACGCATGGGCTTGAAAGAGAAAGCGAGGTGTTTAGAATGTCGAACCTGATTCCAACCACATGGAAAGATTCCGTCGAACAGTTGCGCGGAAATGTGCTGGACCTTTTCGACCGCTGGATGCCCCCGATGCTGCGTCGCGATCGCGAACAAAGCCCTTCTCTGTGGCCCTACAATCTGTTCTCGCAGGGCGGACCGGCCGTCGAGGTGACCGAGGATGCGGAATCCGTCCACGTCAACGCCGAAATGCCCGGATTGGACGAAAAGGATTTTTCGGTCGAGATTCAGAACGATCGGCTTGTGTTGCGCGGTGAAAAGAAGGCGTCGCATGAGGAAAAACGGCGTGATTACCATTTCTCGGAATGCACCTATGGCGCATTTACCCGATGCATTCCGCTCCCGTGCGAAGTTGACGCCGACAAGGCTTCAGCGGTATATCGCAAGGGCATCTTGGCGATTACGCTGCCCAAGACGCCCGAATCGAAGGCGCGACGGATTAAAGTCGAAGTCGCCTAAAAACGGGCCCCGTTCCCTTTCCACGACGCCGGGAGGGCGATCTTCCCGGCGTCGTCTGGCTTTTTCGCGTAACAAGCATTCATCTTGAGAGTACCGAGTTCTTGAGATGATAAGGATGAGAATGTTCACGAAGATAGGCATTTCCGGGCCATTTCATGTCGGATCAGGCAACGAGATCTTGTGTTGAAATTGAAAATGGCCGCTTGGTAGCGCCGATTTCCCAATCGGCATGTCGTGTTTCAGCAAGCCGATTTGTAAATCGGCGTTACATTCCGAGACCTTCGCGACTCCGAGCACACGGTACTCTCGAGGCATTCATGCCACCGCGGGAAATGCACCGGGAAATGCGCCCGTCATTTGACGGGCTTTCCAGTCAGGATTATACTTCCTCCCAGGGTTGTTTATTGAAAGAGATTGGCCAAAGGGCACAGTCAGGCGAATTTTTCCTTGTTTTCACCGCATCGGCACGGCAGGAAAGGCGGCGGACAGGGGATCCAAACAGGAGTGAACGGTATGGCGACTACGGCGGCAGGTTCATTGTTGCGTTTCAAGGTGGCGGACATCGGTCTCGCGGAGTGGGGCCGTAAGGAAATCGAGATGGCCGAGAAGGAAATGCCCGGCCTCATGGCCATCCGGGCGCGCTATGCCGCGAAACAGCCGCTGCGGGGCGCGCGGATCATGGGATCGCTCCACATGACCATCCAGACGGCGGTCCTGATCGAAACGCTTGCGGCGCTGGGCGCGGACGTCCGCTGGGCAAGTTGCAACATTTATTCGACGCAGGATCATGCCGCGGCGGCGATTGCGAAGGCGGGAATTCCGGTCTTCGCATGGAAGGGCGAGACGCTCGAGGAGTATTGGTGGTGCACGTACGAGGCGATGCGTTTCGATGGCGGCCTGCATCCCAACCTGATCGTGGACGACGGCGGCGACGCCACCCTTCTGATTCATCGCGGTTATGAGATGGAAGAAGAATTCAATCGCACGGGCGCGTTGCCTGCGGTCTGCACGGACAACCCGGAAGTGGCCATCGTGGACACGCTGCTGCACTCGATTCACGCCCAAAATCCGAACCATTGGCACGAGGTCGTGCCGCAATGGATCGGGGTTTCGGAAGAAACCACGACCGGCGTGCACCGCCTGTACCAGCGCATGAAGGAAGGCCGCCTGTACACCCGCGCGATGAACGTCAACGACAGCGTGACGAAATCGAAATTCGACAACCTCTACGGCTGCCGCGAATCGCTCGGCGACGGCATCAAGCGCGCCACCGACGTGATGGTGGCGGGCAAGGTGGTCGTCGTGGCCGGTTATGGCGACGTTGGCAAGGGCTGCGCGCAGGCCATGCGCGGACTGGGCGCGCGCGTGCTGATTACCGAAATCGATCCGATTTGCGCGCTCCAAGCCTGCATGGAAGGCTACCAGGTCGTCACGATGGCCGAGGCGGCGCCCATCGGCGACATCTTCGTCACCGCGACGGGTTGCTGCGACGTGATTCGCGCCGAACACTTCAAGGTCATGAAGGACGAGGCCATTCTCTGCAACATCGGCCATTTCGATTCCGAGATCGAAATAGCCTGGCTCGAATCGCAGCCGGACATCCGGGAAATCAACATCAAGCCGCAGGTGGACAAGTTCGTGTTTCCGGACGGCCGTTCATTGATCGTGTTGGCGCGCGGACGCCTGGTGAACCTCGGCTGCGCCACCGGCCATCCGTCCTTCGTCATGTCGAATTCATTCGCCAACCAGACACTGGCCCAAATCGCGCTGTTCACCGAACCGGACAAATATGAAGTCGGCAAAGTCTACACGCTTCCGAAATCGCTCGACGAGGAAGTGGCGCGGCTGCATCTGGACAAATTGGGCGCCAAACTCGATACCTTGTCGCCGAAACAGGCCGAGTATCTCGGCGTTCCCGTAACCGGCCCTTTCAAGCCGGAACATTACCGGTATTGAACGGATCCGTTCCCCGTTTGGTTTCGTCGCCGCCACCCATGGGTGGCGGCGTTTTTTCTTTACTTGGCGAGGCTTTCCTCGCGTGTTTGCAGCCAATGTGAGTCCGTGGCACAATAGAGGGCAAAAAGCGATAGTTGACTGAGGGAGGATTTTCGTATTCATGGGCGCTTTGATACCCATTGTGTCCCTGTTGGCGGTGGTGGCGCTGGGGCTGATTGTGGTCCGCATCGGTTCCGTGGCGCTCAAGTTTACGGGCCTGTCGTATGAGTTGGCCCGGTTTCAAGCGTTGTCAGCCTTTCTGGGGGTTGGATTCACGACGCAGGAATCGGAAGAGGTGCTTGAACATCCTGTTCGCCGGCGCATCATCCGTGTGCTCATGTTGTTGGGCAATGCCGGATTCGTGGCCGCCATTTCTTCCATCATTCCCGTGTTTATTACGGCGAGCGACCGGGCGGAAACGTTTGCGACCAAAATGCTTGTGCTCGTTTCCGGTCTGGTGCTGGTATGGGTCATTTCCATCAGCAAGTGGATTGAAAACTGGATGTCGCGGGCGATTGGATGGGCGCTCAAGCATTGGACGCGGCTTGATGTGTACGATTATCACGGACTGCTTCAACTGGGCATGGGATACTCGGTCAGCGAATTGAAGGTTGAACCCAATGCATGGGTTGCGGGACGGAATTTGGCCGACTTGCGGCTGGGGGACGAAGGGGTTCAGGTATTGGCGATACGCCGTTCCGACGGCGAGTTCGTCGGCACGCCGACCGGCGGCACCTATATCCGACGGGGGGACACCCTTATCCTGTATGGCAAAGCGGGGCAATTGGCCGAATTGGACGGACGCCAAGCCGGCGAAGAGGGCGACAAGGCCCATCGGCAACGCGTGGAGGAAATGCGCGGCAACAACGGGGAAATGGAACCGGATCAGCGTGCCGCTCCGCGTGAATGTCCGGTGTAGAAAGCGGCAGGCGCACAGGGCCGCATCAAAGGATTCTCAACAGGAAGGGAAGTACCGTTGGATATTGAACGTCTCAAGCGCATTCGCGCGTTTTTGCTCGACATGGACGGCACCATCTATCTGGGACCCAACCCGATACCGGGTGCGCCGGAATTTCTGCGCTTTCTTGTCGAATCCGGCCGCAAACGGCTCTTTTTCACGAACAATCCGACGGTGGACGCCGCGCGGTACGCGGTCAAGTTGGAAGGCATGGGCATAGACGCCGAACCGGCGGACATCTTGACCTCCGGCGAGGCCACCGCGCGCTATCTCGTGTCCGAAACGCCGTATCGCCGCGTGTATGTAATCGGGACGCCCTCGTTCGAGAAGGAACTGATCCGCGCGGGAATTGACGTCGTGTTCGACCGGCCCGAAGCCGTCGTGTTGGCATTCGACAAAACGCTGACCTACGCCAAGCTGGAACAGGCATGCCTGTTGCTCCGTGCGGGACTTCCCTACATCGCCACCAACCCCGACAAGGTATGTCCGACCGAATACGGCTATATCCCGGATTGCGCCGCGACCGCCGCATTGCTGTCCGCCGCCACGAACGGCCGCGAGCCCAAATACATCGGAAAACCCAATCCGGAGATGATTCGCATGGGGTTGCAAAAACTGGATGTCGGGCCGGAGGAGACCGCGATGGTCGGCGATCGCCTCTATACCGACATGCAGATGGCCTACAACGCCGGAACTGTTTCCATTCTCGTGCTCAGCGGCGAAACCACGCGCGAGGATCTCGCCCGCGCGGAACGACGGCCCGACTACGTCTTCGACTCTGTCCGGGAACTTCACCGGCATCTCGAGTAGATTCCGGCAGGGGCCAATTGCTATCGTAGCGACACGAATCGTCAGCATGAACGGGAGAACAATCATGGCACGGAAATCGTCGGTTGCGAAAAAACGTGAGGCGCGCGTGCGCCCGTTGCGGGTGGGCGTTGTCGGGTTGCGGGGAATCGGGCAGCAACATGCGGACTGCCACATGCAGGATCCGCTGTCGAAATTGGTGGCTGTCTGCGACGTGGTCAAGGAACGCGCCGACACGGTCGCGGCGAAGCACAAGGTCAAGGCCTACTACACGCTCGCCGACATGCTCAGGCATGAAGACCTCGACATGGTGGACGTGACGACGGGCGGGTTCGAAAACGGAAGCTGGCACTTCGAGCCGGCCATGGAAGCGATGGAAGCGGGCAAGCATGTCCTTGTGGAAAAGCCGTTGTCGAACGATGTCGGCGAAGCGCGCCAGATGTTCGCCAAGGCCCGCGAAAAGGACGTCTACCTCGGTTGCAACCTGAACCATTATTTCACGCCGCCCGCCGAAAAGGCGCGCGAATACATGGATGCCGGGCGCCTCGGCGAGTTGGTCTACTGCCTGCACAAGATGGGCTTTTCCGCCGGGGAAGAAAATTACTCGCCGCCGGGGTCGTCGCGGTTCAAGGGGTTTCCCTACGCGCACCTGAAGGCATTCCTTTCGCATCCCTTCAGCGTGATGCGGTACTTTTGCGGCGACGTGACGCATGTCCAGGCTTTCGTGACGCGCCCCGGCTTCCGCCGCCGCGCCGCCGATCCGATGCTTTCGACGGTCAGCATCCATGTGCGTTTCGCCAACGAGGCGGCCGGCTATCTGCTCAGTCAGCGCGGCGATGCCGCGTATGGTCTCGGCGGATGGTGGAGTCTCGAAGTCGCGGGCACGCGGGGGACCTTCTGCATCGAAAACTGCATCGAAAAGGTGACGTTCTGGTCCGCCGCGAATCCCGGCGAACCCACCGTGTTCAATTCAGGCATCACCGACTTCGGGCAGACCTTCCCGCGGCGCATCCATGCGTTCCTCGAAGATGTGACGAATGGCGTGCCCAAGGAAAACCTGCGCGCGTCCGCCCGTGACGCGCTGGCCGCGCTCGAATACACCTGGGCCGTCATGGAGTCCTACGAACAGGGCGGGATCTTGGTGCGTCCGCATCCCTTGCCGCCGATCCACGGCGACCCGAAGACGCTGCTCGACTGAGGACCGCGCGTGGACAACGCAGACGCCGGGAAAAACGCCCCAAGAAAGGCGTTCCGTTTGCATTGACTTTGGATCGCCCGTTATAACAGCGGTTGTGTTGTGAAGGAGGAAACGCGGCGTGTGTCGGCGGGCGTTGTGGGTGGCCATCCTGGCGGGATTTGGGGCGGCCGCGGATCCATTATCCGACGCGCCGGCGCTGGAGCCCACGCAAATTCGGGGCGATTTACAGGTCTGGGCGTGGAACATCGCGGCGGGCAGCCTCGACAAGCTGGCGCCGGGATTCAACGGGATTTTCCCGAATTGCCGCGTCAACGTGCACATGAGCGGCGCGAACCTCCAGTCGCGGTTCCTGTTGTCGCTTTCCGCGGGGGTTGGCGCGCCGGACATCTCGCAACTGCAAATCCGCGAAGCGCCGCGCTATTCCATCACGGGCAAGCTGGCCGATCTGACAGACGTCGCGAAGAAATATGAAACCATGTTCCCGGCGTCGTTCTGGCAGGATTGCGTCTACCAAGGGCGCATCCATGCCATTCCGTGGGATATGGGGCCGTGCGCGGTCTTCTACAAGCGCCCCCTTTTCGATCGCTTCGGCATCAATCCTGAAACCATCGAGACGTGGGACGACTACATCGCCGCAGGCAAGGAACTCGTGGCGCGTTCGAACGGCAAGACCCGGATGTTGTGCCTTGCGACCGGCAGTCTCGGCGACTTTTTCGAACTCCTTGCCCAGCAGAACAATGCGCAGATCTTCGACGCCCAAGGACGCATCGCCATTCATTCACCCGAAATGCTCGACGTATTCGTCCTGCTGAAAAAGATGTTCGAAGCCGGTATCGGCGCGAACATCGCGGCATGGGGACCGGAATTCATGGCGTCGCTCAAGGCCGACAGCGTCGCAACGTATCCGACGGCCGCGTGGTTCGGCGGAACGATCCGCGACTATGCGCCGGACACGTCCGGTTCGTGGGGCGTTTTTCGCTTGCCGGCGTTTCGCCCCGGCGGGCTGCGCACGAGCAATCTCGGCGGATCGGTGCTGGTCATTCCGGACCAATGCACCCAGAAATTCGCCGCATGGAAATTCATCGAATATGCGTTGTGCACGCCCGCGCCGCAGATTGAGCAGTACCGCAATTTCGAGCTTTTCCCCGCGCTCACGACGACGCACGGCGATCCGTTTTTCGATGAAGACGTCCCGTTCTTCGGAGGACAGAAAGTCCGGCGGCTGTTCTCAATGGACATTGACAAAATTCCGCCCATGATCCGGACGACGGACTGGATGGAGGCGATGCGCTACATCTCGCAGGCGCTCAGCAAGTGGGCCACGGGCGGACTCGGAGATCCCGCCATTCTTCTCGAAGGTCTCGAAGACAAACTCAGCCGCAGGCTGAACCGGGCGGTCGCGCCATGAGCAGCATCCCGGCTCCGAGCCTGCGCATGCGTCTCTGGCGTCATCGCCATTTCTACCTTTTCATCTCGCCGTTTTTTCTGTTGTTCGCCCTGTTCGGCCTCTACCCGCTTCTTTTCTCGTTTTATCTCGCGTTCACCAAATGGGACAGCCTGACGCCCATCGAATGGGTTGGGCTGGGGAATTTCGCGACGATGCTGCACGACGAAATCCTCGTGACCTCGCTGTGGAATACCTTTGCTATCGGCTGCATGTATGTTCCGCCGATGCTGATCGGCGCGTTCTTGTTCGCCGTCATGCTGAATGCCTCCTGGTTGCGTTTTCGCGCGTTTTTCCGCGCGGCGTTCTTCCTGCCCGTCGTGACGCCGATGGTCGTGGTGGCGATTGTGTTCCTTCTGCTTTACGGCCAAGAGACCGGCCTGTTGAACTATCTGATCGGCCTGTTTGGGATTGATCCCGCGCCATGGCTCGTGAGCGAGCGCTGGTCGAAACCCTCGATTGCGATCCTGCTGGTCTGGCGCTGGACCGGCTACAACATGGTCTTGATGCTGGCGGGTTTGCAGGGCATTTCGAACGAATACTACGAGGCGGCGCGCATGGACGGCGCGAATGCGTGGCAGCGCATGCGGCACATCACCATGCCTCTGATGCGCCCGATATTCGTCTTTTGCGCGATCATGTCGCTCATCGGCACCGTCTACATGTTCGACGAAGTCTTCGTGCTGACCCAGGGCGGACCGGGAACCTCCTCGACCAATTTCGGCCTCTACCTGTTCAACGTGTCGTTTACCGATTTCAAGTTCGGCTATGCGTCGTGCATGGCCTACACCGTGGCCTTTTTCGTCTTCATCGCCTCGCTGCTGATCCTGCGACTGCGAAAAAGCGGCGCCGAGTAACGTACCATGGACATTCATTCTGCGAGAAAAGAAAATGCGGGGATGATGGAGATGGAGAAGATGGCGCACGCCTTTCCATTTATCACTCCCCTTGTCTTCATCATCCCCTTGTCCCCCTTTCTTGCGCCATCCCGGAGATATTGCCCGTGCGACGCATTCTGATCTATGCCTTGCTGACCGCGCTGGCGCTGGTCTTTCTGTTTCCTTTCTATTGGCTCTTGATTTCCGCGTTCAAAGCCAAGGAACAGATTTTCGTGCTGCCGCCGGAATTCTGGCCGAATCCGTGGCGCGTCGAGAATTTCGTTGATGTCTTCCGAAAAACGCATATCGTCCGCGCGTTCTTCAACTCGACCTTCATCGCGGCGGGACACTGCACGCTCGCGCTGTTCCTGTGTTCCTTGGCCGGTTACGCCTTCGCCAAGTTTCCTCACGCGCCCGGCCGCGACAAGTTGTTCGCGTTCGTTCTCGCCACGATGATGATCCCCGGCGCGGTAACGTTGATCCCCGTGTTCGTGGTCTTGTGCAAAGTCCACGCTATCAACACCTATTGGGCGATGATCGTCCCCGGCGCGGCGAGCGCGTTCGGCATCTTTTGGATGCGCCAGTACACGATTGATAATGTCCATAACGACCTGCTCGACGCGGCGCGCATAGACGGCTGCGGCGAATTCGCGATTTACTGGCGCGTGGTTCTGCCAATCCTGAAACCCGCCCTCGGCGCGCTCGGCATCGTGCTGCTGATCGGCGTGTGGAACAACCTCATGTGGGCGTTCATCGTCCTGCGCACGGAAAGCATGTATACCCTGCCGCTCGTGATCTATCTGCTCAACGGTGAAAATCGAACGCCCTTCGAACTCATCATGGCCGCCAGCCTCGTCGCGACCGTCCCCCTTGTCGTCGCCTTTCTCGCTTTCCAGCGCCAGTTTATCCAAGGCATTACCGCCGGCGCCATCAAGGGGTGAGGGGAGTGTGTTGCCGGTTGCCGGCGGCCGTCATTCGTGTTTCCGCTTGATAATCCACGGATCCTTGGTGCGTTCCTGAAAGGCTTTGAGTTTTTCCCGTAATTCCCGCAGGACCTCCGCATGATGAGGATCATCCGCCAGATTGTGAACTTCATCCGGGTCGTTTTCGAGATCGTACAACTCGAATTCGGGCCGGTGAAGATAGGCGTCCACGTTCCGCTTGCCATAGACCTTGATGTCCCGGTCCAAGACGGCCTGCCACGTCCTCGATTCCCAAAGGTCCGACGCGAACGGGTATTCGAGCGGGTGCGCGATGTTCATGATCAATTTGTGTCGCCGTGTTCGCACCGATCGCATCGGGTAGTACATCGTCACTTCGTGGAACGTGTGCGAGCAATAGATCTCATCCCAGCCTTCCGGGTGTGTTTCGACAAGGACCGGCAGGAACGATCGCCCGTGAAACGCTTCCGGATTCTTTAGCGCGCCCGCGAAATCGAGGATGGTCGGTGTAATGTCGGCCCATGTGATCATCGCGTCGCACGTCCGCCCCTGTTTCTTCTCGAAGGGATTGCGCACAATGCACGGCAGGCGCGTTCCCGGATCGTACAGCGTCGTCTTGGCGCCGGGCCACGGCGCCCCGTTGTCCGACAAAAAAATCACGAGCGTGTCGTCCCAGTGGCCGGTGTCTTTCAAGATTTGAATGAGCCGGGGCAATCCGGCATCGCACCGCTCGATCGAGCCGTAATACGCGGCCAATTCCTCGCGGCATTCGGGAATGTCGGGCAAGTAGGGCGGCACGACCACGTCCGCCGGGGCGATGCCGGCCGAGCCTTCGCGCCGGAACGGCCGGTGCGGCTCCGTTGGACAGAAATAGAGGAAAAACGGCTTTTCGCTTTCGTCCGCGACGATGGCCCGGCATGCCTCGGCCATCCGTACGGGCGCGTCGCCCTTGAGATACTCATCGAAATGGTAGAGCGGTTCCGGCTCGACATGGAACTTGCCCGCGCACGCTGTCCGGTAGCCCGCCTCGCGCAACAATACCGGCAGGCTCACGACGTTCGGCAGCGACACGAAATGGTGGTAGCCGTGCGCGAGACCGTACTGTCCCGTCGCATGATTGTGTTTGCCCGAGAGGAGCACGGAGCGGCTCGGGCTGCAACTGGCCGTCGTACAGTGCGCCTGCGTGAATCGGACGCCGTCCTGTGCAAGCGCATCCATGCCCGGCGTGCGCACGACCGGGTTTCCGTAACATCCGGCCATGTCCGTGCCAAGATCGTCCGCCACATACAGGATCACGTTGCGTTTTGCCGCGGCGGCGCCCGCGCCCGACATCGCCAGCATGCCCGCGCCCGCCCCGACCCGTTTCATGAAACTCCGCCTGTTCATTTCATGTTACCTCCCTGGGAGCGGACGTGGACTGCGGTCCGCGCGGCTGTCACGAGGCGCTCGCGTGCGCCGGGGATCCCATCACCTTAGCATCCTGTTCCTTGATGAACGCTAGAATATCGTCAAGCACCTTGACAACGGTATCGTGGTCCATGCCGATGTGATCGCCCTCGTAATACTTGATGATTTTCGGTTCCTTCGCGGCCTGATGGAACGCCTTCGCCGCGCCGGCCGAAATCAGGCCGTCGTCCGTGCCGTTCTGGAAGAAAATCGGACGGGGCGATATTTGCGCGATGTAATGGACCGGATCGGCCGGACTCAGCAAATACCAGACCACCGCCTTCGCGAGCCACATGGGGACGTACTTGCGGATTTCGCCGGCAACCATCCGCGCCTCGAGCATCTCCGGGATGTTGCCGCCGCCGTAACACAGCGACACGGCGGGGATGCGCTTGTCGAAGGCCGCCACGGTGCTTCCGGTGATTGCGCCGTAACTTGCGCCGGTCAGGTAGATCCGGTTCGGAAAGATATCGGGCCGCGTCTGCAGATAATCAATCAGACGGCGGGTATCGTTGACAGTAAACGCCGGACGCCGAATGAAGGCCTTGGCCTCCTCGAGCGGCGAGGCGCCCTTCAGTCGCCGTTCACCGCGCATCAACTGGTCGAAACTGACGAAGGCGAATCCGGCCTGGACAAACGGATCGGCGATTTCGTCGAGAAATCCCTTATGTTGGCCGATGCCGTGAAGAAAAATGATGCAGGGCCACGGCCCCTTGCCTTCCTTGGGCGTGGCCATCAGCGCGGGCACCCGCTGGTTCATGTAGCCGTTGTAGTAGAATTCCGTGCGGATATAGCCGGGCCGCTCCTGAATGTCCGTCTCCTTTGCGTCGAGCGGCGCTTTCGGATCGTATCCGTTGAAATACGTCGCGCCCATCGCGATTTTGGCGGCCGTCAATCCCACGGCCAACACGACAATCAACACCCCGACGACAATACCGGCTATCTTCAACGCTTTCATTTTCATTCACCATCCCGTGCCGCATCATGCATCCACTTCATGACGGCATGGTACCCGCCGGCATGCCGACAGTCAAGAAAACGCGTTTTTCCGCCTGGGGGAACCGTAGAAGAGGCTTCCAGTCTCTTGCTGGAATTTGTACATTTTAGTCCGATGGACTTTATGCATGACCGATGAGGACACCCCTCGCATGGGGTCGAGCGAAGGGCAGGTTAGTCCCGTAGGGACGGTTTGACTGTAGCCCAGGAGGAACTCCTGGGACACGGG
>DAOTMJ010000040.1 GCA_035450225.1 Candidatus Hydrogenedentota bacterium | reverse complement strand
TTCGAGTTTGGAATCGCCTGGCCCGGACATTCATGTCCTGTTTTCCATCTGCGTGCATCTGCGTCATCTGTGGATCATGCGGTTTTCCGCAGATGACGCAGATACACGCAGATATCGAACCGATGAATGGGATACAGAGGTAAAACGTGATTCCTTGCAGTATTGTGGTTTTTTTCTTTTGGATAGCAATGAAAAAAACGTATAAATTCCAGGGACGGACTGTCGAGGATGTCTGGAAACGCCATGTTGGTTGAAGGGCATTAGCCCGTCCCGCGTGCCATGGCGAACGGGTTTGTGTGAACAGGAAAGCGCCCCGTTGACCGCTTCATTGCGGCGGGTCGCGTAAATTCGTGCGGACGGGTGCGATGCGTTCCGGAAGACGTATCCGTCACGCTCGTATGGGCGGCAGTATAACGAGCATTGGGGAAAGGGCATGGTCATGAGGATCAAGGGCATTATCGGGGCGGCAATTCTGGTTGCATTCTTGGCAGGCGCGACCTTCGCGGAACAGGCGGGTGGGACGGCGTCCCCGCCGGCCGCTTCCGGCACGGCATCGCCACAGGCGCAGGCGGCCGTCCAGAAAATGATGATGGGGCCATCGGTCTTCATCGAAAATCAAGGGCAATGGGCCGACTCGGATATCAAGTTCGCGCTCGACAGCCGCGGCATGAACGTCGGCCTTACCGACAAAGGCCCCCGTTTCCAACTCTTCAAACAGGAAAAACAGGGACCGACACAAGCGGAGCGAAGCGAAGACGTGTCTGTCCCTGGTTTTCCGGGTCCCGACGGAGCGAAATCGGGGACAGTCCCGTCTCGCTCCGCTCGCTTGGGACAGTCCCCGATTTCGCAAATGCACGAATTCCGCCTCGTCTTCGAAGGCGCTTCCCTCGTCACCCCCGTCGGGCGCGGACGTTCCGAGCGCAAGTTCAACTACCTCAAGGGCGATCCCTCCACCCACCGCGAAGGCGTGGGATCGTTCGACGCGGTGTGGTACGAGGGGCTGTATCCGGGGGTAAGCCTCGAGTTGACGGGCAAGCACACGGGCCTCAAGTACAACTTCCACGTGGCGCCGGGGGCGGACCCGAAAGCGATCCGGCTGCGGTACGACGGGATCGCCGGGTTGTCGCTGCGCGACGACGGGGCGCTCGAGATCCGCGTGAAGGACGGCTGGGAGCCGCTGGCGGACGGCGCGCCGTACATCTATCAGGAAGTCAACGGCGAAAAGAAGCCCGTCGCGGGGATGTTCACATTGCTGGACGACAACGCGTACGGTTTTGAAATACTGGGAGATCATGACTCAACTTCACCGCTTGTCATTGACCCAGGGGTTGTCTGGAGTACATATATTGGCGGAGATAATGGCGAACGGGGTCGCGCAGTTGCGGTTGACGCCAGCGGAAACATCTATGTGGCAGGGGATACTAATTCGTCAAACTGGATTAGCAATGGATGGAGAACTACGAGCGGAGGTGGCTATGTAGTAAAGTTGACGCAGTCGGGCAATCACGTGTGGTCGACATATCTTGGTGGAATAGGTATAAGTATTGCCGTGGATACGATGGGGGCGGTGTATGTGACGGGAATGTGTACCGATTCAAATTGGGGAGTAAGTGGTGGGTGGGATACTACGTATGGCGGCGGCACGAATTACGGGGATGGGTATGTCGTCAAGTTAGACCACACAGGTGCACACCTGTGGTCCACGTACCTCGGTGGAACGGGAGAGGATGCAGGCCGGGGTATCGCGGTGGATTCGGCCCGCAACGTCTATGTATCGGGGAACACTGATTCGACGGGTTGGGTGAGTGGCGGCTGGGACACGACCAAAGACTTGATGCAAGATGCATTTGTGGTGAAGATCAGCATGAATGGGGAGCATCTCTGGTCTACCTACCTCGGGGGGGGGGAGATGATTTCGGAGAAGATATCGCGCTGGACTCAGACAGCAATGTATATACGGCAGGGAATACAGAATCGTCTATGTGGGTCGTTGGGGGGTACGATACGAGTTTTAATGGTGGCTATGATGGCTATGTGGCAAAGTTTAGCGCGGCTGGCGATTTCCTTTGGTCTACGTACGTTGGCGGAATAGCCAATGACGCTTGTATGGGCATCGCTGTCGATTCAAGCCGAAATGCCTATATTACAGGGTACACAACGTCTTCGGGCTGGGTGAGCGGAGGATGGCGTACGATCTATGGCGGCGATTGGGATGGTTTTGTGTTGGCGGTCGACACGACCGGTGCGCATCTATGGTCAACATATATGGGTGGTAACAGCACTGACTATGCATATAGAGTTACACTGGATATTGCAGGTTTTGTGTATGTGGCAGGAGGAACATCGTCGTTGGGCTGGATAACAGGCGGTATTGACGTAACTTACAACGGCGGAAACAGCGATGCATTTGTTGCAAAGTTAAGTCGGTTTGGCGAACATGTATGGTCCACCTACCTGGGCGGAGAAGATGGAGACGAGGCTTACGATGTTGCGGTTGATTCAGCTCACGGCTTCTATGTAACGGGCTGGACCCGGTCTCCGGGCTGGGTGAGCGGCGGATGGGATGAGACTTTTAACGGAATGTATGAGCAAACTGATGGATTCCTTGTGGTTGTTACAGACATCCTTGCGCCGAGCGATCCCGGATCCTTATATATTGGATTGGACACGATTACATGGACATGGCAAGATAATTCGGACAATGAAACCGGATTTAAAGTATACGTTGACCCTGGTTCTGCGCCTCCCACAACTCTTCAAACCACCACGGATCCAGATATCCAATTATGGTTACATGAAGGATTGAGCGCGAACACGCAATATGCTTTACAGGTAATCGCAGTTGGTGAATTAGGAGACAGCACTCCATCGGAAGTACATGCTGCTTATACACTTATAGAAGCAGTGCCGGAGCTCATGTTCTCAGCACTCGGATTCAATACGATAAGTGTTTCGTCCACAATCACGCCGAGTAACTTATCTTCCGGTTCTTCAGGGCTGCATTTTACGAATACAACCCTCTCATCCAATTCCGGTTGGCAACAAGACAATACACCATGGGCCTCCACGGGTCTGACTCCCAACACCCAGTATGTTTTCAGTGGCAAGTCTCGCAATGGTGACGGCGTTGAGACGCCTCCCATGACGGCATCAAAGTATACGGCTGCGGCCGTGCCCTTGGCTCCGATGGTTGTAAGGCCCGGCACGCATCCCGCCAACGCCCGCGCGCTTGACGTAATTATCACTGCCGGAGACGGCAATCCCTCATACACGCTCTATGCCATTCAGGTTACCCCATCCGTCAGCGGCAATATGTGGGTGCAAGCCGACGGCTCGATAGGAGCATTGCCCATCTACCAGCCGGCGAATGGATGGGCGATGAAGCGCGCTACAGGTTTGGACAGGAACACCGCGTATACGTTCAGGGTCGTCGCACGAAACGGTGAAGACATCGATACCGCACCCGGTCCTGGGACAACGTTGAGTACGCTGGACAACGCCGCCCCGGGGACACTTGCTTTGTCGTTTCCGTCGCTCCAAGGCGACATGGCCAATCTGATGTGCCAAGTTTCGACGCCAAGCGTGGACCCGGATGGCGATGCCGTGGTGTACGCGTACGATTGGTACCGGAAGCCGTCGGCGGGATCGTTCGCATTGTTCCGGCATGACGATTTCAGCGCAGCGACGCAGAGCACCGTCTCGAACACGGACACGCAGGTCGACGACCAGTGGTATTGCGTCGTGACGCCCAGCGACACGGACCTGTCCGGCACGCCCGTGGACTCGGTGCATTGCACCATCGTCCTAGGCGGCACGACGCCATCGGCCATTTCGCTCGTCGTGAAAGAACCGTCCAGCATTACATTGGGCCAGAGCGTGACGGTCTCCGGGCAAATCACGCCGACTCCGACCGGCTCCGGGACCGTGGCCTTCCATAGCGTCTCGCCGTCCGGCACGGCATCCGATCTGTTCCCGGAAGGCACCATCTTTACGAGCGGCCAGTACACGAAGACGTTCTACCCGAATGAAGCGTCCGAGGGACGCACGGCGTGGTCCTTGACATCCAACTGGCCCGGCGACGCAACGTACATGACGGCCACGAGCATTGCGGCGAATATTACGGTCGCCAAGGCGCAACCGTCCGTTTCCCTCGTGCTGAACGCCTCTTCCGCGCCCGTAAACTACGCAAATCTTCAGGCAACAGTGACGTTTACGACGGGCTTCCCGTCCGAATTGAGCAGTCTGTGCGCGAATCGCACGGTCAAGTTGTACACCAAGAAGCCGAACGGCGCCTCGTTGACGCCGCTGACCAAAATGACGGACGCAACGGGCACAGCGGTCTTCTTGCCATCGGATTTCGTGGCGGCAAACTGGATATTCGACATGCCCGGCACCTGGCAGTTCCGGGCGGACTTCGCGGGGGACAACGATTTCCGTCCGGCGGCGTCCACGGGCTATGACCTGCCGGAGAGCGTCCGGCTGACGCTGAAGGATCGCGCGGGGTATGCGATCATCGTCCAGGGCAAGTACAACGCGCTGGGCGAAGGCCAGGTCGAGCACGCCAAGACGACGGATGGCGTGTACCGCGTCCTTCGGGCGCGCGGGATTGCGACGGAAGACATCTACTACTTCCGTGGCGCGCCGTCATCCATTCCGACGGATATCGTCGTCTCGGACACGACGCCCACCAAGGCGGAAGTCGCGGCGAAGGTGACCGAATGGGCGCGGGACAAGCTCCGCGCGGCCGCCGCGCCGTTGTATATCGTGTTCGTGGACCACGGCAGCGTGAACAAGTTCTACGTCTATTCCGGCGCCTTCGATGCGACATGGTACATCACCCCCGCGGACCTCGACGGCTGGCTGGATACATTGGAAACATCGCTTGTCGGCTATCCCGCCGCGAACGAGAAGCGCGTGTTCGTGTACGGCGGCTGCCACTCCGGCAGCTTCATCCCGGTCGTGTCCGGCGCGGGCCGCGTGGTCGTGACCAGCACCGTGACCGAGCAGGTGTCCCATCGCGGCGTGATGGACCCGGCGGACAATCGCCGCGACGGCGAAGCGTTCACGACGGAACTGTTCCGCGAACTGCTGGGCGGCAAGACCCTGCGCGTGGCCTTCGAGACCGCCAGCGGCAAGATGGCCGAGTACACGGCCAACGCCACCAACGGTTCCGGCGCGACCGAGACGCAGCGTCCGGCCTACGACGACAACGGCGACGGGGCGGCCACTTCGGGCGGCCTCTCGCCCTTGCCGGGCCAAGACGGCGCGGTAGGCCACGTGTTGACCTTGGGTTACGGCGTGAACGAGGCCGGTTGGGCGAGTTGGACCGGCGTGACGCCGACCGTAACCCTCACCATCGGCGCGCCGATGGCGACGCTCGAAGGGCTTTGCGACAAACGCCCGGCGAACAATTGCACGGCGTGGGTCGAGGTGAAATCCCCGGCCTACGCGGGCGGCACGCCGATTGCGGAAGGCACGCCCGAAGAAGACCGCGCGCAGGAAGTGGCCCTGACCCGCTTCGATGCGGATGAAGTGTCCAGCGACCTCGCGAACGGGATCTTTCGCTGGCCGCCGAACGTGTTCGGCACGGCGTTCAACACAGCGGGGACCTACAAGGTCTTCTACTTCGTCCAAGAGACCGATCCCGTGACGCAGAAGCGCATGACGAGCACGCACCTCGTGACGACGGTCTACCGCGAATCCGACGGCAACGAGCCGCCGCCCGCGCCCGAACTGGTGCGTCCGGAAGACACGGATATCGTGCACACGCCGGTGTTGCTGTTGTGGAACGAAGTCAGCGATCCCGACGGCGTGACGTATCGCGTCGAGGTGGACGAGGACGGCGATTTCGGTTCGGGCGCGATTGTGCGCGAGAACCTCGAATCGCCGTACATCGTGCTGGGTCCGGACGACGGGGTGCTCGACGCGCGCACGTACCACTGGCGCGTGTACGCGGTGGACGGTTTCGGCGCGGTGTCGGCCGACGGCGCCGTGTGGACGTTCACGGTGCAGAACGTGAACCCGGACGTGCCGGGCACGCTGCTGGTGAAGGTGAACGATTCCAGCGGCCGCCCGATGACGGGCGTGACCGTGCAGGTGATGGGGCAGCCGCAGCCCGCGGTGTCCAACGCGCCGGGGACGTATTACCAGGACCTGGAACAATCCACGTACAGCGTGCAGATAACCAAGCCGGACTACGCGACGGTCGAGTTGGCGGACGTGGGCGTCCTGAGCGGCGAGGTGACGCAGCGTCAGGTGCAATTGCTGTCCACGCAATGGAACGGGTGGGCGTCGCAGCCGCAACCGCACAAGGGTTATACGGGGACGAACCACACGTTCAGCGTGACCCCGGCGTGCGGCCCGGGCCTGCTGACGTTCCAATGGAAATGGGACGACGGGAGCAAGGCCGAGCAGTTCGGCCCGGCGACGCAGACATGGGCATTGACCAACCTGACGCCGGCCCATGCCGGAACCTACTGGTGCGAGGTGACGTATGAAGGCACGCCGCACGAGACCAACCACGTGACGCTGGAGGTAGCGGACCACTTGGCGATTACGCAGAATCCGACCGGCGGGACCGTGAACGCGGGCAGCCCCTTCACGTTTACCGTGCAGACCGAAGGCGGATTCGCGCCCCTGTCCTACCAGTGGAAGAAGGACGGGACGGCCGTGCCCGGTGCGCCCAACGCGAACCAGTTCCCGATCCCCTACGCGACCCCGTCCAACGCCGGCGCGTACACCGTGACCGTCAGCGACGCCAAGGTTGGCGGCGACATTCTGACCTCCGATGAAGCTCAACTGACCGTCGCCGGCCAAGCCCTGCCGATCGCCGGCGCCTTGGCGCTTGCCATCCTCGCGGCCCTTACCGCCGGAATCGGCCTCGCCCGTTCAAGGTGGAGGTGAAACCGGTTCAACACCTTAAAATCCGGCTTCTACAAAAAACAACAAGAAATTCGTGGGTAATTTTGCGATGACGATTACGATGACGAGCATGGTGACGGGCACGAGTATAAAGAGAAAACTGGGTTGTGGGCGCTACCCGTTTCAGTCGTTATAAGAACGGGGAAGTTTCAATTTGGATGAGGGCGCAGGCCCGGCGGGCGATCTCCAGCGCCGCTTCGCCGTTTTCCGCGGCGGCCCGCACAAACCCCGCGCGATTGCGCGTTTCCTCGTCGGCGGGATGGCCAAGCGTGTCGCCTTTGCGCACACCGACGCGGACTTCAATCACGCCGGGCGTTTCGCGCGCTTCCGAAATGCCCGCCACGCCGGTCACGATGCCCGTGCGCGGACGCACCCATGCCACAGCCATGCCTCGGGACGTATCTTGCAGACCATCCCGCCATGGCGCGATCCGTTCGGACGAATAGAAGCCCGAAACGACCGGGCCCTGTTCCGTCGTGATCACGTCCAAACAGAATGCGCCCTGCCATTTGATGCAATCGCATGTCGTTCTTGCGGTTTCGGCGAGGCGCCGGCGTGTTTCGTCCGGCAGGTGGACGGGTGCGTAAATGCACCAATCGAAACAATGGGGCGGTTCGCTCGGGACGCGTCCGGCGATGGCGTAGACATGCGTGTTTTCGTCTCCAGCTACGCCCAGCACGTAATACAGGCTACCGGCGCGGGCCGGTTCGATCAGGATGGGCCCCGGATCGCTTCGACGGGCAACGGCAAAAGCCAGCGGCACATCTTCCGGATGTTCGATCAGGCGCGTGCCTGCCGTGGCGTACCGGGCGGCCGGGCGAACGATGACGGGCATGCCCAAACGTCGCGCCTGCTCCACGGCGTCCGCGCGGTTTTCGGCAAGAAGGAAACGGGGAACGAGCCCCGAAGCGGCAAGCGCCTCGCGCAACGCCAGCGGAGACGGTTCCCGGATCATGCGTTTCGATGCCTCTATTTCCGAAGCGCCTCATGGAATTCGCGGACGACAGACGCAATCGTTTCCACGGATTCCACGGACAGTGTTCCATGAATCGGCAGGCACAGGATCTCGCGTGCCGCGCGCTCGGCGTTGGGCAGGCCGGCCGGGTCGGCGGAAGGCAGACCGGCATAACATGCAAAATGCGAACATAGGGGATAAAAATATTTGCGGACATGGACGTTGCATCGGCGGAAAACGTCGTGGAGCGCGTCGCGTCCGGCGCCGTAGGCTTCCGCATTGATGCGGACGGGAAAGTAGGCATGGTTCGGCTGCACGCCGGGTCGTTCGCCGAAGAGGCAAACTCCCGGAATGTCGGCTAGCATTCGGCGATAGCATTGCGACAAGACCCGTCGGCGCGCAATTTCCTCGTCGGCCTGTTCCAGTTGGACCAGCCCCAGCGCCGCCTGCAATTCGCTCATCTTCCCGTTGATCCCCGGTCCCTCGACAGATTCCTCGCCGGCAATGCCGAAATTCTTGATCAGGTAGGCTTGCCGGTGGCGTTCGGCATCCGGGACGGCGAGGGCCCCGCCCTCGCCGGTGGTGAACAGTTTCGTGGCGTGGAAGCTCAGGACCGATGCGTCGCCGTGGCGCAGCGCCGACTGCCCGTTCAGCCGGACACCGAAGGCGTGCGCGGCGTCATAGATGACGCGCACATGGTATTTCGCGGCCAGCGCATCGAAACGTTCGACGTCGCACGGAGTGCCGTACACATGCACGGGCATGATGGCGCGCGTGCGCGGCGTGAGGCGTTCCTCGACGCGCGACGGATCCAAATTGCACGTGTCCGCGTCAATATCCGCGAATACGATGTCGAGCCGCTGCCAGCGCAACACGTGCGTCGTGGCGGGAAACGTGAACGGCGTCGTGACGACCTCGCCTTCGCGCAGTCCGTACAGTTCGAGCGCGGCCATCAGCGCGATCGTCGCGTTGCAGAACAGACTGAGATGTTCGACGCCGAGATAGGCGCATAATGCCCGTTCCAGCCTTTGATGCAGGCATCCCTCGTTCGTCAGCCATCGCCGCTCCCATGCGGGCTCAAGCGCGCGCGCGTATTCCGCCAGGGGCGGGAGCGACGGGCGCGTCACATAGATAGGCTCCGGGAACGTGTGCGCCGCCACAAGACGGCCGATGCGCGCATCCGGCAGGTTCATTTTGTCGTCAGCGCCTTCACGAGCAGATCCTCGAACGCCGCGCGGTCTTTCCAGCCCATCGCGCAACGGACGGGCCGCCCTTTTTCGGAGGGCCGGGTGAAGCCCTTGTCGTCCACCACAA
Source organism: Candidatus Hydrogenedentota bacterium (assembly GCA_035450225.1). Taxonomy (NCBI): domain Bacteria; kingdom Pseudomonadati; phylum Candidatus Hydrogenedentota; species Candidatus Hydrogenedentota bacterium. The sequence goes on along the minus strand of DAOTMJ010000040.1, from coordinate 25,522 downwards.
GTTCGACCGTTTTCATTTCGCACAATGCCTCGTCGAAGGCGAGATACGCGGCCACGGTGTCGAACAGGACGCTGCTCTCGTCCTTGGGATACTTTTCGTAATGGACCCAGTCGCGGTAATTGGCAATGACCGTCGCCGCCTTCGGATCGCTGGACGCCGCGACCTTGGCGAAGCGATCGCCGCGCAGAATCAGCGTGCCGCAGGAATCCAGCGGCGCCAATGCAATGTCCCACGGCGCGGCAAACACGGCCTTGGCCGCCGGTATGTCCTTGATGACGTTCCATTCCGGATCCGCGCCCTGCTTGCCGTTGTAGCCGATCTCGACGCTGCCCGCCATCGCGACCACACGCGCGTTCTTCGCGATCGCCGGCTCCCGTTCAAGGGCGGCGCGGATATTGGTCTGCGGTCCGATGACCACGAGGGTGACAGGAACCGGCGATTGCCGGATGCAGTCTATCATCGCCTGCACGCCGTCTTCGTGTACCCGCCCCTTGTATTGGTCCAATTGATAATCGCCGAGCCATTTTTCCTGATGAATGGGCTGATCGCTCGTTTTGACGCCCCGACCGAGCGGCACGTCCGTGCGCCCCATCGCCTCGAGGATTTTCGCGACCAGCCGCGTCTTTTTCACGGTGTCGTCCGAGGCCGTGACGATCAATTTCAGATCGATTTGCGGGCTTCCCAGCATCATGGCCAGCGCCCAGGTGTCGTCTATGTCGTCCCCCAGATCCGTGTCCAAAACAACCGGTACCGGCGTCGTCGCCGCCGCCACACAACACAAGTATCCCGGCCACGCACACAACAAAGCGATCATCGGCTCCTTCCTCCTCTCCAACCGCCGACAGGACAGACGGTCCGGCCTGTTCCCCGGCGTTCGCAACACGCCTTAGCATACAGAAAGCGGGCCTGAAGTGCGAATGAAGAACTTACACGGAGAAGAAGCGCCGGGTGGAAGTCGAAACGCCGCGGGGTTGGGTGATGTCAGGTCAACATCATCTTGAGTTCGTTCATGAACTCGTTGAGATCCTTGAACTGGCGGTAAACCGACGCAAAGCGGACATAGGCCACTTCATCGAGTTTCTTGAGCCGTTCCATGATGGCTTGGCCGATGGCTTCGGTGGACACCTCGTGATCCGCGCCGTTGAACAACTCCCGTTCGATCTCGTCAATCATCCCGTCCACCTGATCGAGGCTGATGGGACGCTTTTCGATGGCCTTGAGAATGCCGCTTTTCATTTTCCAGCGATCGAACGGCTCGCGGCGCCCATCCTTCTTGATAACCATCTGGGCGACTTCCTCGATTCGCTCGTAGGTCGTGAAACGCCGTCCGCAATTCAGGCACTCCCGGCGCCGGCGAATCGCATCGCCTTCCCGCGAGGTACGTGAATCTACCACCTTGCCGTCGGTCTGCGCGCAGAATGGACACCGCATAATAGGTTCTCGCCGTTTACCCCGGTTAGCTACAATCCATGCCTTTTCATCCAACCTTGACGCAACATATTGTATCTCTTAGAGTGTATCAGATACTACATGATGTGTCAAGCAAAAAAAGGATAGGGCGGCTTCGCCATAGACAACGCGGCGTTGAAGCGACATAACCTCTTGTGGATAAATAACTTCTGTCCTTGCGGAATGCTCCAGAACGAAGATCCCTGCTTCGCCCGGCTTGAGGCGGCCTGTCAAACCCCGAAACACCCCATCATATTCCAAGAACGCATAGGGCGGGTCCGCGACGGCGATATCGTATTGTTCCGACAGGCAAGGTATCACGCTCCAGTCGCGCGGCAGCGCTCCCCTACAGATGCGTGCCCGGTCGCCGACGCGTGCGGCTTCGATGTTGCGCCTAATCGCCTCCAATGAACGTTGATCCGATTCGACAAACACGCATGACGAAGCCCCGCGCGACAACGCCTCGATGCCGATGGCCCCCGTTCCCGCAAACAGGTCGAGAAACTGCGCGCCCTCGATGCGCGGCGCCAAGATATTGAACAGCGACTCCCGGACGCGGTCGAGCGTGGGCCGCACGTCCAATCCCTTAGGCGCGACCAATCGAACGCCTCGCGCTGTACCTGCGATTACGCGCACTTGCCGCGCCTGTCTATTCCACGCCCGTCAGTTTGAAAACGTGGGCGTGTTGCGACGGAACTTCGGCGACGCCGAGCGGAGGGACTTCGATGTGAAGGCCATCGGCTTCGGCGCGGCACTTGAGCGGTTGGTCGTATCCGACAAGGATCGCGGCCGGGTTGGGTCCGGCCTTGGGCGCTTTCAAGACGAGTTCGGTTCCGGGCCACTTGAGGCTGAGGGCATAAACCGCATCGCCTTTGCAGGTATAGCGGACGGAATCGCCATCCTTGACCTCGCGCCACGGGCGTGTGCCGTAGATGGCTTCGCCGTTGACGTTGAGCCAGTCGCCGATTTCGAGCAGGCGCTGCTGCATGATCACCGGGATGCGCCCGTCGCCGGTCGGGCCGATATCGAGCAGCAGGTTGCCGCCTTTCGATACGGTCTCGATCAGGAGATGAACCAGCGCAGCCGGCTTGGCGTATTCGTCAACGGTCTCGTTGCGGTTGTAGCCGAACGAGGCGCCGATGCCACGGCATTCCTCCCATTTGCGCTGTTCCGCGAGTTTCTTGTCGCCGCCGACCTCGCCATATTCGGTCGTGTAGAACCCGCCATGCGCGCTGCGGCAATCCTTGCCCCACCGGTCGTTGACGACGACTTCGTCGCGGACCGGCGACTCGTTGTACAGCCATGCGAGGAATTCCGTGCTGCGCCAGAGTTCGCTGGGATGATCCCACTCGCCGTCCGGCCATACGAGGCTCGGCCGGTACCGTTCGGCCAGATCCTTCAATTGCGGCAACATGTGCGTGGCGACGTATTGTTTCGGGTCGTTCTTGAACAGCGGGTTGTACCACTCGTACAACGAATAGTAGAAGCCCATCTTGATGCCGCGCGCCTTGACCGCTTCGGTCAGTTCGCCGCACAGGTCGCGGTGCGGCCCCACGTCCATCGCGTTCCAGTTCCAACTCTGCGCGCTCGGCCAGAGACAAAAACCCTCGTGATGCTTCGAGGTCAGCACGATGTACTTGGCGCCCGACCGCGCGAAGATGTCGGCCCATTGGGCCGGATCGAACATCTCGGCCTTGAACATCGGCGCGAAATCCTGGTATTGGAACTTCTCGCCGTAGGTGCGGGCGTGGAATTTCCACGTCTCGCCGTTTTTGTTTTGCATGTCGTGCCAATACCATTCGGCGTACTTGCCTTTTGGACCCCATGCGGGAACCGAATACACGCCCCAATGGATGAAGATGCCGAACTTGGCCTCGTCGAACCATGCCGGAATCGGCCGGCTGTCAAGGGAATCCCACGCCGCCTTGTATTTGCCTTCCGCGCCGGCCACGCCCATCGCCAGCAACGCCGTCGAAAAAGCCGCTGCCGCCCATCCCATGCTCATGACGCATCCTCCTCTTGCTTGTTCGCCTCTCCTGATAATGGCAAACCCATGTTCGGGTAATCAAAGGCGTCTGTTACACGACATGCGTGAACTGCAAGGCCTCGCGGGCATAGAGGCGCATGATTTCGCCGATGGGTGCGGCGGAAGCGATATAGTCGCAGGGCTGGTGCGGCGGATCGCCGGTGAACGCGCCGGAAATGTGGCCAAGTCCCCGGGTCTTCCTGTCCGTCTCAAACGCCGCAAAGACCGTCGCCACGTCGCCCAATCCCTTCAGATGCGACACGGCGTCCCAGTAACAGCCGAGCCAGAACGGATCCACGCTGCCCGACCAGCATTTCGGCAGGAAGCGGATGTCGGTTCCGTCGCCGACGTATCGCGCGTCATGGGGCGAAAGCGTGCGCAATCCCACGGGGGTATACAGATCCCGCGTGACACATTCCAAGACCGCCTCCGGCCGTTCGGCCAACACAAAGGGAAGCCCCGCCGCAAGAATCTGGCTTGCGCGTAGCGTCTCGTCGCGCACGAACGGTTCCCGCGTCACACTGTCCGCAAGCCCGGGCCGCATCTCGCACGCAAAGAGGACATTGAACTCCACGCGCATCTTTTCCGCGCGATCATTCCACGTTTCGGCCTTGGCGCTGTCGCGTTCGGCCAGAAACGCGGCGAGAATCCGCTGGGCGTTGTACCAGAGGGCATTGGTGCCGAGCGGCGCCAGCGGGGCGTAATCGGCGCCGGGTTCATAGCCGACTTCCACTAAGCCCTGGGAAGTGCAGCGCGTTTCTTCACCTTCCGTATAGTATTGGGCAATGTCCTCCAGAAGCGGCGTCAACACGTCATCGCGGAAGGCCTTGTCGCCGGTCGCCTTCCAATAGCGCCACGCCGCGATAAAAATCCACAGCGGCACATCGGCGGGGTGCATCTGGCCGACGGCCGGCTCCGGCTCGAATCGAGACGGAGCATGCAGGGCACGCCAATCGGCGGCGACGCCTTCAAGATATTGCCGGGCCAAGTCGAAACGCTTGGGCGCCAACAGCAGTCCCGCGAAGGCAATCAAACCCCGGTATCGTTCCCCTTCGCCCCACGGCAATCCCGGCAAGATGCCGAGCACGCCGTCGCGCCGCTCGTAGATGAAAGCGTCCGCCGTGCGCAACAGCGCGGTCCACAGGGGATCACGCGGGACGCCGGGCGTCTGTATCAGGCTTTCACGGCGTCGTTTTTCGGACTCCCGGTATTCGCGGGCCAGCGAAACGCTTCGCGGACTGGGCGACGAAAGGATCAACGCGGACGCCTCATCCGGTTCGAGCGTCAGTTCCAGGCTGCCAGGGTGATACAGGTCCTCGATGCAGTCAAGGCGCGACTCGCGGTCCCGTTCGTACAGGAAACCGCGATACCACAGGCCGATGGTTTCGATGCGCGCGTTCGGATGCGCGATGTAGATTGTCGGGCCTTCCTCGAAGGGCCGGCACTCGATGAATTCGCGGGTCGCCGTCCAATGGTTCGGAAACGAGCCGCGCTCAACCCGGATTCCGTTGAAATCCCTGAAGGCGAGCAGCGGACGGACGGTCAACGTCATGGGATGTTGCGCATGGCGCAGGGTGTATTCGATCACAATTGCATGTTCGCCGTGCACGGGCACAATCTGTTTTTCGAGGAGGATCGCATCGAAACGGTATGTCCATGAAGGCCAAGGTTCAAGGCGGAATGATTCGAGCGATTGAAATCCGCAGGGATGAATGGCGCCGAAATAGGCGTTCGTTGAAAGATCGTAGGCAAGCCGTCCATCGGCAAGGGTTTCCTGAAGGTTCGAGACACAAACAATCCGTCCCTTGGGTTCGGCGGCGACGGTAAAGAGGGCATGTTGCTTGCGGGTGTTCGCGTTGATTATGGAAGAACCGATAACACCGCCGACCCCGTCGGCCTCGACCCATTCGAGTACGCTTGCCGTGGCGTAATGGCGCAGTTGGTCCGGGCCAATCATTGTCATGAATCATGATCCTTGTTGTGCGGGGCCGTGGTCGTCCGTGTCTTCCACGACGACAATGCCGCTGGCCGTTACGCGATAGCGTTTGGCATCCTCGTGCAGGTCGTATCCAATGACGGCATGTTCGGGGATGCGGACATTTTTTTCGATAATGGCCCGGCGGATGTGGGCATAACGCCCGATATGGCAGCCATGCATCAGAATGGATTCTTCGACGTGGGAATAACTGTGAATGCGCACCCACGGGGAAAGCACCGACCGCTTGACCATTCCGCCGCTGACGATGCAGCCCGGGCTCACGATCGAGTCGAGCGCCACGCCGAAACGCCGGCCTTCCTGTGCAAACACGAATTTCGCCGGGGGCGCTGTGGTGAGATCGGCCCGGACGGGCCATGCCCGATCGTACAGGTTGAACAGGGGATCCACGGACACTAGGTCCATGTTTGCCTCCCAGTAGGCGTCAATCGTTCCGACATCGCGCCAATATTGGACTTCCTTGTGCATGCCTTCCTTGTTTTCGTCAATGAAGCGGTAAGCGTACACACGATGGGTATGAATCATGCGCGGAATGATATCCTTGCCGAAGTCGTGGGAACTGCCCATGCGTTCCGAATCGGCCACCACGACCTTCCGCAACACGTCCGTGTTGAACACATAAATTCCCATCGAAACGTAGGCCGTGTCCGGCTTTGCCGGAAGGGGCTTGGGCGAATCCGGCTTCTCCTCGAATCCGATGACGCGCCCGTCGGTTTCGGTTTCCAGCACGCCGAACCGGCTCGCCTCCGCCACGGGCGTTTCGATAGCGGCAATGGTCAGGTCCGCGCCGCATCCACGATGGAACTTCAACATCTTCAGGTAGTCCATCTTGTAGATGTGGTCGCCGGACAATATAAGCACCTCTTTGGGCTTTTCCTGCTGGATAAAGTACAGATTCTGATAGATAGCGTCGGCCGTGCCGAGATACCAATTGCTGTTGACGCGCTGCTGCGGAGGGATAATGTCAATGAATTCACCGAATTCCGGGTGAAAGACATTCCATGCGGATTGGACGTGGCGCGTCAACGAGTGCGACTTGTATTGGACCAGCACAAGGATTTTCCGGCAGTTGGAATTGAGGCAGTTGGACAGGGTAACGTCAATAATCCGGTAGATGCCTCCGAACGGCACCGCCGGTTTGGCGCGATTGCGCGTCAGGGGATGCAGGCGCTCGCCCGCGCCGCCGGCCAACAATACCGCCACCACGTCCTTCATGTGTCGCTCTCCTCGCGTCCAAGGAAGGCGCGGCATGGGGATCCGTCCGCGCCAACAAGAGCCAACGGCAATATTGTACACAAATACCGGCCCGACGCGAAGCCTTGCAAGCGCAACCCCTCCACGACCAGCACACCGTGGCCGAGAAGGATGTGGTGCGTCGCCTGTCCCGGTTGCCTGTACGGCGCCACCGACAAGTAATCAACGCCCACCAGCCGGACGCCCTCGTCCACCAAACGCCGCGCTGCGTCCACGGACAACGCGATGTAATCCGGACGAAACGGACTCCCCTCGGGAAACGCCGAGTTGCGGGTCTTGATCAGCACGCGCGGCAACAGCGGCCCAGGGCCCAAATCGGTGGCACGCACTTCATCCCGGACATCCGTTTCGACCAGTTGCGCCTCGCCGAAAAAAAGCGCGGGGTCTATGTCGTCCAGCCGAGCGCCGTTCTCCTCGAAATGCCACGGCGCGTCCATGTGCGTGCCGCAATGGGTCGGCATGTCCACGCGCGAGGTGTTGCAGGATGCGCCCCCGGCCATTCGTTCCAGCGGCAACATGCGGAACGGCGGATCGCCGGGCCACACCGTCATGCCCTCGCGCAGGGGGATTGTCGCGTCATGCCACCGAATGCCCATCGTCAACTCCTTGCAATGCGTTCGAGCGCCGCCGCGTCGCGTATCGTGATCCGGCGGTTTCCGGTTTCCAGAATGCCTTCACGCCGCAATTCATGCAAGACGGCCGTCGTTGTTTCCCGCGTGGCGCCGATGAGCGCCGCGAGATCCAGATGCGTGGCCCGAACCACGTTTCCGTCTGTCCGCTCATACAGACGCAGCAGGCCCGACGCGACGCGGTTGCGCACCGGCTTGAACACCGTTTCGAACCAGACTTCCTCCATGGATTTGGCGCGAAGGCAGATCCGCTTGGCCAACTCGGCGCCGAACTCCGGTTCATCGCGGACCGTTCGCCGAAAATCGTCCGCCCGCATGATGCACAGCACCGTCCGGACGATGGCCTCGGCGTACATGCCGCGGCGGGGCTGGTCAATCAGGCATTCCTCGCCGAAAAGATCACCGGGAAATACATGGCGGAACGCCGCCTCGCGGCCGTCGGACGCCGGCCGGGTAAGTTTGATCCGTCCCTCGCGGACCCAGAACACGCGGTCGCACGGATCGTCGGGGAAAAAGACGATCTGAAGCGGTTCGTATTCCCGGTGATGCACGTACGCCTCGATCCGCGTGATGGCCGCTTCGCTCATCCCGCGAAAGAAGGTTTCCTCCCGCAAGGGTGAGCCGCGCGTAAAGTGACGTTTTTGCACGAGATTCGATTCCTTCGCGCCCGTTTGTTTTTACGACCAACAACCAATTCCATCGTAGCATGTTCCGGTCGCGGAAACACACCCCGTATGCCCCGCAAAGCAGAACGAAGAAATCTGACATGGGTAGCGCCCAAAACACAGTTTCTCGTCGCGATCGTGCTATTCCGAAAATACATCCGACCGCTTCTCTGTTCGTGCGCGTGCGCGTAATCGTAATCGAATCGTCGAAAACTCTGATGGGGCGGTGTAGTGATGAAACAGGGCTATCCTCACACTTTATTGTGGGTCGCGACGTATTCAACCGGCGCGGACAAGTCTCTTCGATCAAATGCAATTACGATTACGAGTACAAGCACGAGAAATGCCGCTGGAATGGTGGAACCTGATGGATGCTCACCCGCAGACGGGTGGATGGCGTTGATTCCAGATGCATCTACCCTGCCCCGTAAAATGTTGTCAAACACGCCGGGCGTCTGGTACTTTTCCCTTTTTGCGGCATCCGCCGGTGTCGAACCTTTCGCTACCGGGCGCCGCCGGAAATGCGAAGAGGTATCCGAATGGTTTTCCGGGTCTGGACGTTTTTGAGCCTGCTTGTGTTTTGGCTTGCGCCGGCGTTGTGCGCCGAAGACTGGCCTATGTGGCGTTGCGACACGGGGCATACGGGCGCGTCGCCGGAAAAACTGCCCGACGATCTTCATCTCCAATGGAGCCTTGCGCTGCCGCCGCGGGAACGGGCATGGCCCGACGACGAACGTCTGGAATTCGACATCGCCTATGAACCCATTGTCGCCGCGGACACCCTTTATCTCGGCTCGCCGCACAACGATGCCGTCATGGCCTTCGATGCGGAATCCGGCGCGGAACGTTGGCGTTTCCACACGGAAGGTCCAATCCGGTTCGCCCCGGCGATTGCAAATGGGCTGCTTTACGCCGGTTCGGACGACGGATTCCTGTATTGCCTCGATGCCGCTTCGGGTGCGCTACGATGGCGTTTTCAGGCGGCCCTTTCCAACCGCAAAGTCCTGGGCAACGCCCGCATGATTTCCGTGTGGCCCGTGCGCGGCGCGCCGGTGGTGGCCGACGGAACGGTTTACTTTGCGGCGGGCATCTGGCCGTTTGAAGGCGTGTGCGTCTATGCGCTGGATGCCGCGACCGGCGCCGTTCGGTGGTTGCATGACAATTACGACGTCAAATTCATGCTGCAACCCCACCACAGCCCGGCCTTCGCGGGCATGGCTCCGCAGGGATATTTGACGCTGTGCGGCGACAACCTGTTGGTCCCGAACGGGCGCGCGCCGGCGGCGTGTCTCGACCGCAAGACGGGCCGTCTTTTGTATTACGAACTGGACGCCAACAACCGGTACGGCGACTATCGCATTGCGGCGCGGGATCGTTTCTACATCAATCCCGGCGCGCTATATCAATTGGAGACAGGCCGGAATTTGGGGGCTTTTCCCTCGACGGTGGTCATGACCGGCGGGACGATCGTGGGCATGGACCACGACCGGCTTCGCGCGTTCGACGCCTCGACGATCGAGGCGGTCAGCGACACGGACAGCAAAAAGCGAACGACCTGGAAATGGCAGGCGCCGGAATTGTGGTCGTTTCCGTGTCAGGCGTCCAATTTCATTATGGCCGGCAATCGTCTTTACGGTTGCAGGCCGGGTTTCGTCTTTGCGATCGATCCGCCCCCAAACGGCGGCGAACCGGGCGTGGTCTGGGAAGCGGAAGTCGAGGGCCATCCCGTCCGGCTTGCCGCGGCGAATGGCCGCCTCTACGTTTCGACGCTTGAAGGCCGGATCCATTGTTTTGGCGCAAAGAAGCAGGCCGCGATCGTTATGGATGCCTCCAACAGCAAAACAACGCCCGGCGATGCGACGGCGCTTGCCAAGGTCCGCGCGATACTGGAGGCGACGGGCGTTTCAGAGGGATACGCGCTGTTGCCGGATATCGGCAACGGCGAACTGGCCGCAGCCCTGGCGCGGGAATCGCAGCTGCACATCGTGGGCGCCGGACCGGACAAGGCCGTTTCCGCCGCGCGCGGGATGCTCGATGCGAGCGGCCTGTATGGGGTGCGCGTGGCGCTGATCGAAGGGGATTTTGAAGACCTGTCGTTGCCGCCGTATTTCGCCGGCCTTGCCGTCTTGGCCGAAGTGGGGGACGATTTTGCCGCAAGCAAGGAACGGGTGTCGAAACTGTACGAATGCCTGCGGCCCTATGGCGGCTCGGCCTGCATGGCCGCAGGACGGAATACGGCGGAAATCCTGGAAAAAACCGTGGCCGGCGCGGATTTGCACGGGGCGCAGGTGGAGCGGAAAGGCGATTACGTCCTGTTGAGACGGACCGGCCCGTTGCCCGGTTCCGCCGACTGGACCCATCACTATGCCGACGCCTCGAATTCGCTGGTGTCGCGGGAAACGCGCGTGCGCGCGCCGTTGGGCATGCTGTGGTTCGGCGGCTCCTCGAACAAGGACATTTTGCCGCGCCACGGCCACGGCCCGTCCGAACAGGTCGTGGACGGCCGCCTGTTCATCGAAGGGCCGGACATGATTCGCGCGCTGGACGTGTATACGGGCCGCGTGCTGTGGCAGGCCTCCCTGCCGGCCATCGGCAAGGCCTACGACAATACCAGCCATCAGCCGGGCGCGAACGCAATCGGCAGCAACTACGTGTCTCTTTCCGACGGCATCTACGTGGCCTACGGATCGAAATGCCTGCGCCTCGACCCCGCGACGGGCAGCGTCATGTCCGAGTTCAGCCTGCCAATCCCCGAAGGCGCGGCGGAACCGCCGGATTTCGGATACATCGGTGTGTGGGATGACGTGCTGGTAGCTGGATCGGGTCCGTTGCGGTACGACGAGGAAATCAAGGGGCAGACATGGAACGCCGTCGCCAGCAAGCGCATCGTGGCCCTCGACCGCCACACCGGCGCGCCGCTCTGGTCGCGCACGGCGGACACGGCGTTCCGGCACAACGCGATTGCCCTTGGCGGCAGCAAGGTGTTTTGTCTGGATCGCGCCACGGACGAACTGCGGGACCGCATGGCCCGGCGCGGCGTCGAAATGCCGGATTCGGGACGCCTGATCGCCTTGGATTTGCGGACCGGACGGGAGCAGTGGCGCGTCCAGGAAGGCGTTTTCGGGACATGGCTCGGCTATTCGCAGGAACATGATTTGCTGTTACAGGCAGGCCGCGCATCGGGCGACATGCTCAAGGACGAAACCAACGATCGCATGGCGGTGTATCGGGCCCAGGACGGTTCGATCCTTTGGGATCGCAAACTGAGTTACGGCGGTCCGTGCATGCTGCACGGCGAAATCATCATCGCCCAACAAAAGTTTTTCAGTCTGTTGACGGGCGAACCCGTCCAGCGACAGAACCCCCTAACCGGCGCGCAACTGGACATGAACTGGCAGCGGCAGCACGGGTGCAACACCGCGATTGCCTGCCAGAACCTCGTCACGTTCCGATCGGCCGCGGCCGGATTTTTCGATCTTGTGAATGACGGCGGCACCGGCAATCTCGGCGGTTTTCGATCCGGATGCACCTCGAACCTCATTGCCGCCAACGGGGTGCTCAACGCCCCCGACTACACCCGCACCTGCACGTGCAGTTACCAGAATCAGACCTCGCTCGCACTCATCCACCGGCCCGAAACCGAAATGTGGACCTACAACGCGTTCCAGGCCGGCGCGGAACGCGTCCAGCGGATAGGCCTGAACCTTGGCGCGCCGGGCGATCGCAGAGACGAACTCGGCACACTATGGCTCGACTATCCCAGCGTGGGCGGGCCGTCGCCCGATATCCCGGTCGTCACGGAACCGCCCGATCCGGTCTGCTACCGCCATCATTCGCTGCGCATGACCGGCGACGGCCCCGCATGGGTAGGCGCATCCGGCATGAAAGGACTGCGCCGGATGCAGATCACGGTCGAAGAGGGCGCAAGGGATTCCCGGCCCTGCACGGTTCGCTTGGTGTTTGCCGAGCCCGGAGAGGCGGACAAGGACAGGCGAATATTCGACGTCTCGCTCCAAGGCCGGAAAGTCCTGCGGTATTTCAACATCGCGGCGGAAGCCGGCGGGACAATGCGCACCCTGGTCAAGGAGTTTACAGGCATTTCAATTCGCGACGCGCTGGAGATCGTCCTCGATCCCGGCAAGGGTTCGGAGACACTGCTGTGCGGCGTGGAAATAATGCATTGATTCAGGCATGCTCCAGACGAAGTCAGGGCTGTTCGTTGCCTTTTGCGTTCAACTCCGTCATCCTGTCCGAAAATGTTCTTCTTTCAACATTGCTGTCCAAAAGAATTGCATAAAAACCACAATACCGCAAGGAGTCACGTTTTACCTTTTTATCCCGTTCATCTGTTCAATATCTGCGTGTATCTGCGTCATCTGCGGAAAACCACATGATCCACAGATGACGCAGATACACGCAGATGGAAAACAGGGCACAAATGTTCGGACCAGGCGATTCCAAACTCGAATCCGCATGTCAGAGCGGTCCAAAATACGATTGACTGGGGGCACTTCTTTTTCATCGCTAAGAAGAGGTGTCCTAAGAACGCTTTCCCGAAAAAATCGTTGTCTATTTACTCAACATGGCTTTCTGCAAGCCGCAATTTGGACAGCGATGTTCTTTCAAATTGACACGGCAGCAGAGGTTGTGAAGAGCAGTATTGCGTTTATTATGCTGGAACCGCTTATGTCGGGAAAGTCCCTTTGGCCGTCACGCCCAATGCAACGCGGCGCCGAGGCTCTCGAAATGCGGCCGGTTGAACGTGGCTATCGCATCGGCGCCTGACTCCTTCGCGCTCGCAAAAATATAGGCATCGGCAAATTCTTGTCCGCTCTGCCGCGCGGCCCGCAAGGCCTCGTCAACCAGGGACTCGTCGGCGAGGCGCAACCCCGGCAACGCACGAATGGCCGTGATCGCTTCCAACACCTTCTGCCGCGGCAGGCGATAGGCCGCCCGCAACGTCCAGGCGATCTCGAACAGGACCGGCGGCCCGGTAACCAGTTCGCATTTGCCGGCGGCGGCATCGCGAAAGAGCCTTGCGGCAACATTGTGCTGGCCGGCATCGTCATGCGTGAAGAAGCGCAGAAAGACATTCGAGTCCACAAACACGCGCTTCATCCCTTCCGGCCCTCGACGCGCCGCGAAACCGACCGCAACATCCGCTTTCGCTCCTCCGCTGCCGGCAGGGCCTTTCCGAGGAAGCCTTCCAATTCGAAGAAATCGGCCGCCCTCTTGATGACGATGGCGTCATCGGTCGCTTCGATGAGCACGCGGTCGTGCGGTTCCATTCCGAGTTGTTTGCGGAAACCGGCTGGCAGCGTGACTTGTCCCTTCGTGGAAATCGTACTTATGGCCATATGCTTTACCTTCCATAAGAATCTTTACGCATTATATAATGTAAAGGTTTCAACGTCAAGTCCTAATTTTTCCCGGATCGTTGAATTCCAGGGACGGCATGCTTGCTTATTGGGTTTTCGGTCGAATTAAGTTGGTTTTGCGAGATAGCGCGAAAGGATTGAGTCGCGATGTCGTGGGCGCCGCATCGAGTAACGCCGCGCGGAATTCGTCGCATGACGGCATTCTTTCCGTAAGCGGGTTATCGCCCGTATCGAACCCTGTTGGCGGAGCGGTGCGCGCATTTCGACCGCGATCCAATGTATAATCGGCACGGGACAACAGGATTTGCAACAGGATTTGCGGGATGTCTTGCGTGTTTATTCGGGCATATTCCAGACTAAGTAAGGGCTGTTCGTTGCCTCTTGCGTTCACCTCATGCCTTTTCCCGTATTCGGTCAATTTCGTCATCCTGTCCGAAAATGGGGGCGCCTGCCCGGCAAGCCGGATGTTGCCAAACGCCTCGAAGATCGCCCCGGCCGCCTGCATCCCAAACGCAAACCCGGCGCCCAAGACCCGCAAAGGCATAATTAGGGCCGTTAAATCTGGCTTCCACAAAAAACATCAAGAAATTCATGGACATCTTGCGAAATCAATTGAAGTTCAATGATTTGGCAAGGGCGAAAACGACGGAGTTTCGATTACGATTACGAGCGCGATTACGAGCAGGAGTACGAGGCATGCTGTCCCCGGAATGGTGGCGATATGGCTGTGTCTTGCGCCGGCGCTCGTTGCGGACGCATGCAGCGTACCGGTGTTCCGGTGGGCGCTTGAACGTTGGCAGGCCGATCGGTATGAGTTGATCGTGTTTAGGAAAAGTCCCCTTTCCGAAGCAGACCTGACCCGGCATCACGCCCTTGAGCAGCGCGCCAAGGATGTGAACAGGCCCGCCAATCTTCACGTGCGCGACATAGACGCGACCCTGTTCATGGAAGAACCCTGCGCAGTCATTTGGGAAAAAGCGCAGGATCGCCCACTGCCGGTGTGTTTCCTCATGTATCCGCGCGGCACACACGCATCCACACCCGTCTGGTCGGGATCCTTAGGCGAACTGTCCCCGGATGCCCTGTTCGATTCTCCGATCCGGCGAGAACTGGCCCGGCGCCTTCTTGCCGGCCATTCGGGCGTCTGGTTGCTTCTGCGTTCCGGCGACCGGGCCAAGGACGACGCGGCCGCGCAATTGTTGGCAGCGGGAATCGATCATGCCAACCAGACGCTTCGTCTGCCGGACATGACCGGCGACGAGGTTCTCGCGGGTACGGATCCGCCCGATTTGTCGAATCTGCGCATCGAGTTTTCACACATCGAGGTGAATCGCGACGATCCGGCCGAGGCCATGCTGGTCCGCATGCTATTGGGCGCCGAGCCGGACTTGACTTCCTATGATGAACCGATGGCGTTCCCCGTCTATGGCCGGGGCCGGGTTTTGTACGCGTTGGTGGGCCGGGGCATCAACGCCGAAACGGTGGCGAAGGCCCATGCGTTTCTCGCCGGCCCATGCGCATGCGAAATCAAGGCGGAAAATCCCGGCACGGATCTGCTCATGGCGGTGGACTGGGAAAAGGGCATCGGCGATAATACGGCTATCGGGGCGGTGGAATTGCCGCCGCTTCCGGGCATTGCGACAGCGGACGCCGCCGGATTTCGGGAGGCGGCGCCGGAACCCCGTCCGGCCGCTTACGATTTCGTGCGCAACGCGATCATGGCCATGGCGGCGGCGGCGGTTATGTTGATGGCGGCAACGTTTGTCTTGCTGTCCAGACGCGGCGGCCGATAACCGCTGGATTCACACGAAAGGACATTGCATTTCGGACATGGGTATTTGGCGTTTGGCCGGTCGGGAAATTGTGTACCGCAAAATGGATTTTGCGTTGGGCGTTGCGGCGGTGTTTCTCGCCATGGGATGCCTCGTCGGCATTTCAACGTTGCTGCGCGCGCACGATGTCCGGGTGGCCGGGTTGAACGCGAAAAAAGAGGCCGAAACGTCCGCCCTGATGGCGGTGGCGCAGGACGACTACCGCAAGATGATGAAAACCATGGGCTACAACGTCGTCATCCTGAACAAGGAAGAGGACCTCAGCCAATTCTGGACCCAGGGTTTCGCCGCCAAGACCATGCCGGAAGAACTCGTCACCCGCCTGTGCGAGTCCGACATTGCAACCATTCAGCACCTGCTGCCCCAAATCTACGAAAAGATCCTCTGGACCGAGCAAAACAATTGCCCGATTATTCTTATCGGCGTGCGCGGCGAGGTTCCCCACCGCCACAGCAACCAAAAGGAACCGATGCTGGATCCGGTCGCGAAGGACACTATGCGGATTGGTCATGCCTTGGCTCGAAAACTGGGACTCAAGCCCGGCGACAAGGTCGAATTGATGGGCGCGCCGTTTACCGTCGCGCAGGTGCACGAGGAGCGCGGCAACAGCGACGACGCCAGCGTTTGGATTCACATGGAACAGGCCCAGCGCCTGCTCGGAAAGCCGGGTCGGATCAATGCCATCCTCGCGTTGAGCTGCCTGTGCGCCAAGGGCGACTTGGACAAAATCAGCCAACAAATCGCGGCCATTCTGCCCGAAACGCAGGTTGTCCATCGCATTCCCGAAGCGCTGATTCGGCTCGACGCGCGGTACCGTGTCGCCGCGTTGAGCCAAGAAACCATCGCGAAGGAAACCGCCTTTCACACTCGTCTCGCTGAACAGCGGGAGGTCCTCGCGTCGTGGCTGATCCCATTGGCCATTGTCGCCTCGATGCTCTGGATCGGCCTGTTGGCCTGGATGAACGTGCGCGAGCGCCGGGCCGAACTCGGCGTGTTGCGCGCGCTTGGATTGCGATCGGCACAAATCCTCGCGCTTTTCCTGGCGCGCGCGGCGCTGGCCGGCATGGCAGGCGCATGGACCGGTTACGCCGCCGGTTTCGCGGCCGGCATCGCATGGAGCGCGGCCGACAACGTGCCGGTGTCCGCCGCCGTTGTGCGTTCCCTCTTCGATGTTCGATTGCTGGCGCTGGCGCTTGTCCTGGCGCCGTTGCAGGCGTGCATTGCGAGCTGGTTGCCCGCACTGATAGCCGCACGCCAGGATCCGGCCGAGATCCTCCGCGAGGGATGAAACGGCACGGGCTTGCCATGGCATGGTCCACCCCGGCGATAATGGGGCGCCGAAGGTTTCTTTACGATGGCAATCATGACCAAACGCGAACGCGTGATGCGGACGGTCCGGTTCGAGGAAACGGATCGCGTCCCGCTCTACGACATATTCCAGAACGACGCGATCATCGAACATTACGCGGGACGTCCATTGACCTACGACGACGGCGCGCAAACCACGGCGCTCGCCGTCGGGCGCGTGCTCGACATGACCCGCATGGTTACGGGACCACAACGGCCCGCCGAAGGCGTCTGGGGCAACGGCATCCGCTACAAGACCGAACGATGGACCGGCTGGATTGTCGAACGTCCCTTTCGCGACCTACCGACGCTCGTTCCATGGATACAGGAACGCATCCGCGAAGCGAATGACCGTACCTTTGACCGAAAATATGCCGAAGGCGTCTGGAAGGACATCGAATCGAAATGGGCCGATTTCGCCGAGGCCGATCCGACCGGCCGCGGCGATCCGACGGTGCTCGTGATCGAAAGCGGCGTCGGTCTCGACGGCATGTATCACGCCACGGGAATGCAACTGTTCACGGAACTGATGATGGAGCAGCCGGACCTGCTCGATGAATGGATGGAGGCCCTCGTCTCGTGCGAACTCCGCCGCGTCGCCGCCATCGCCGATCCCCATCACATCCCCGTTGCGCTCACCTACTCCGACATCGCCCACAAGACCGGCGCCATCTTCTCGCCCGACTGGCTCCGCACACATTGGATCCACCGGCTCAAGCGCCTCAACGCCGCGTGGCACGAACGCGGAACGACCTGCATCTTCCATTCCGACGGCAACCTTTGGGGCGTCCTCGACGACCTCGTCGAGGCCGGCATAGACGGACTCAACCCCATCGAAGTGCTGGCCGGTATGACCGTCAAAGAAGTCCGCGCGAAATACCCACACCTCCTCATCGCCGGCGGCATTGACGTGAGCCAACTCCTCACCTACGGCGCCCCCGAAGAAGTCCGCGAGACCTGTCGCCAAGCCATCGCCGCCACCAACGCCCGCGGATTCTTCATGGGTTCCAGCACCGAACTCCACTGGGACGTCCGCCTCGAAAAAGCCACCGCCATGTTCGAGACCGCGTGGGAGATGGCAAAAATATAACCACATGACGAAAAGTACAGAGCCAGAAAAACCATGATAGATCCTTGGTGCAAGCGAGGGGCTTCCCAAGATCATTCTTCCATGTTCGCAAATGCAAAGGGAATATCAGTTGGGCTTGGAACAGTGCCGTAAAGGCCTATATCTTCACCTTGATGTTTGTTGATCCCCATACAGCTCAAGCTGGCGTCTTCGTAGCGTTTGAACTTGCAGATGGCCTTCTTGTCGCTCCAGAGTTCCGGCGGCAGCAGGTCGAGAATCCAATTCGCCAGTTGCGGCGGCGTGAACACCTCATCGCTGCTCAAATTGGCGATGCTCGACCGCACATCCGGATTGTAGCGATCCGCGAATGGACGCGAATGAACGCTGATAGTTTCAGATGTTTTGCGTTCATTCGCGTCCATCCGCGGATTCTCCGATCATGAGGAAATACGCCGGAGGAAATTCCCATTGCTACAGGTCGGTTCGAGAACGCGGGATTCGATCCGCTTCCGTCTCCTGCTTGACGAGATCGAGCATGGCGTTGACCTCTCGTCTTCCGGTCAACACCTCGCCGTAGACGGCAACTCGCTGCTTTGAAACAACTTGTTTCTCCATTTACTTAAAGTCCACGGTCCTAATGCGGCCCTGATGTAATTTCCATTCTATACACATGATTTTTTGAGAGTACCGAGTTCTTGAGACAAAAGGATAAGAATTTCCACGAAGATCAGCATTCCCGGGCCATTTCATGTCGGACCAGGCAACGAGATCTTGTGTTGAAATTGAAAATGGCCGCTTGGTAGCGCCGATTTCCCAATCGGCATGTCGTGTTTCAGCAAGCCGATTAGGAAATCGGCGTTACATTCCGAGACCTTCACGACTCCGAGAACACGGTGCTCTCAAGATGAATTTTTCTTTGAAATATCCGCGCGCGGTCCATAGGCGTTGCGAACGATAACCTTGCTCGCCGATCATTGTAGTCCACGTGCCGAGGATTGCCCAAAGCCCCGCGATCCTACCCGCCCAGGGATCGCGCCACCGAATATTCGCGCCAGCGGACTATCAGGCTCGTGCAGAACAGGAAAATGCCGGACAGAACAAGCAACGACACAAGGGCTTTGGGCGCCTCAATCAGGAGTTGCTGTTTTTGAAATTCGGCGATGGCCGTTTTCAGCACGATGTTTTCGCGCTGGGTGGCAAGACGCGGCAGGAGCGCAAGGATGTATTTCTCGATGGTGAGAAAATCCACGACACCGGGCATGTAATAGGCAAACCGCTGCCAGCCGAAAATAGCGATGATGCCGATGATGATGGGGCGTTTTACGGCCGCGCCGAGGAAGATCGCCAGCGCGCCGTAACCGAAAAGGGCCAGACAGGCGACGGCCTCGTAATGGGCCAGCATGACCAGGGTGTTCGGCGTGAAATCGAGCCCGCCCAGCGCCGTGCAGGCCGCAAAGGTCAGCAAAACGGACAGGCAGACGATGACGGAGGACACGACCCAGTATGCGCCGAATTTGCCGAGCACGATGGCGCCGCGCGGAAGCGGCCGCGTCAGCAGATAGGGGATAATCTGCGATTCGACATCCTCGCCGATGGCCATGCAGCCGAAAAACAGCGCCAGCAGCGGCGCCAGCGCCCGCAGATACAGGTATTCCATCAGCCGGACGAATACCCGGTTGCCGTCTTCCGCAAACACCATCGTCGAAAAAAACGCCAGCGACAAGGGAATCGCCACCGGCATCAACGACAAGCCCGCCGCGAGGATCACCCGTTTGCGCCGAAGCATGGTCAACAGCGCATGGATAAACATCGTCACGACGAATGCCGGATACCGTTGCGGTCTCTCCTCATGCGTGGATGCAAATCCGTCCGACATGGATGGGCCGTCCTTTTTCATTGCGGCGGGGGCAAGGCCGCCTCAAGGGGGGCCAAGGCGACCGACAATTCGCGGTCGCCGCCGTTCTTGTCAATTTCGATGGCGGGCAACGAAACCGGCTTGAAACCTTTGACCCGGAACGTCAGATCGTAGACGCCGCCGACCAGGTACGGGATGATGAATGTGTCGCCGTCGCGCTGCAACATGCCCGGATCCGACATGACGCGCGACGAGCACACGAGATTGCACTCCTCGAAGGCTTCGGGCGCCGTGCCATCCGGCTTCTTGATGGACAGCACAATGCGTCCGCAGGGCGGCAGCACGAAATC
Organism: Candidatus Hydrogenedentota bacterium; assembly: GCA_035450225.1. Classification (NCBI taxonomy): domain Bacteria; kingdom Pseudomonadati; phylum Candidatus Hydrogenedentota; species Candidatus Hydrogenedentota bacterium. The sequence goes on along the minus strand of DAOTMJ010000040.1, from coordinate 5,672 downwards.
GCGGGTCGCGCTTTGGCTGGCCTGCAATTCGACGTTGACAGGTTCCGTGCGCGCTGAACCGGGGCCCGCCGCGTAAAGCCGCATCGTGCCGCCGGAATGCGGAAACTCGTAGGTTCCGTCGCGGCCCGACCGCGCAAGGCTCTTCGCGGACCCGTCCTCGCCCACCACCCAAATGCCGAAGCCCGCTGCGGGCGTGCCGTCCGAAGCAAGCACCCGTCCCGACAGGACCGTCTTACGGGTCTCTTTCGGCGCGGCCTTCTTGCTGATCTGGATCAGACCGGGCGCAAGGGCGACGCCGAGTTCGCGCGTGCCGTCGAAAGTAGTGCTGGAAAGGTAGCCTTTGGGCAACGGGGCGCATGTAGCAATGAACGATCCGTAACCCGTTTCGAGCGGGTCGAGCATAAACGTCCCATCTTCTTTTGTGACGACCGTGATTTTCTTGCCTCCGGAAAAATCGCCCGAAACCACCACCGTCGCCTTGGGAACCGGCTTCCCCGACTCCCCGTCGGCCACCTTGCCCCGGATGGCGCTGGCCGAATCAACGAGTTTTAGCGTGCATCGGGCGGTTTCGCCTTGGCGGACCACCAGCGTCGTGAGGTCTTTCGCGGAAGGATCGATCGGCTTCCATGCTTCCCGCGGACCTTCGGGCCGCGCCAGCAGGGCGTACCGTCCCGGCACGAGATTGCGGATGATCAGCGCGCCTGAATCCGTCGCGGTTTCTTCCGCCCATTCCGGCGGCAGGGCATAAGCGAACAAGGCCGCAAGCCGCGCGTTGAACGCGTCGCGTCCCGTTTTATCCGCGAATGCGGCGAGGGTTTTTCGTGCATCGGCGAACGGCGCGCTGTCCGGAATCTCCGCCGCGGGAAACGATTTTGCATCGGGGATGTCGGGTTCGGCGAAACACAGCCATTCGGCAAGCCCCGCCCATGCGGTTTGCGGAACGCCCGCCTCCTCAAGCAACGCCTGAAACGCCGGCGCGTCAAATTGTTGACGGGCCAGAACCATGGGCGCGCGCGCCGCGGGAACGGTCAACGCTTCCGGCTGGCGCGACGTCATATAGGTTACCGACGCCTCAATGACCCCGCCTTCCGGCGGGTTGACAAGCCGTGATGAAGGCACAGGCATCCAAAGCGCCCGCGTCGAATACCCGGCAATGCCGGCGGCCACGGCCACGATTAGCACGGCGGCAGCCGCCCAAACCACCCACGACCGCGTGGGCGTGGGCGTGGGCGCCGGCCCGGCCGGTTCCTCCTCCGGCGTTTCCGTTTCGGCGGGCGGCGAGGATTCCGGTTCCAGATCCGGATTGCCTATGGCCACGGCATGATCGATCTCGCCTTCGCTCGGCAACAGGGATTCAATACATTTTTCCAGTTCACTCTCGTCGTTGCAAACCGGTTCCACATCGCGGGACACGCACACCGCTTCAGACGCCGGCGCCGCTGCTTCCTCGATATCCGCCGTTTCGATGGCGGAAGCGGTCGAATCCGTTTCCGAAAAGCCCGGCGGCGGTCCGGGCGGTTCGGCTTGATCTGTTGGAACCACAGGCGACGGTTCCGGTTCGACGGCGGCATGCGGCGGAACAGGTTCCGGCGACGGGGAAACGGCTTCGGATTTCGGTTCGGTTCTTTCCTGGATCAGCCGGCGGAACTGCTCCTGAACCCGGCGTGTCCGCAATTCAATCATGCGGTGCGCCGTTTCCGCGCGGATGCGCGCCTGCCGCTCGCTTTCGAGTTCGTTCGCGAGCCGTTCGACATCCTGGCGGCTTTGGGCCAGCCGCGCTTCCGACCGTTCGAGTTCGCCCCGCAGGAATTCATCCTCGCCCTTGTCGCCCATCGCAGCGAGATTCGCTTCCAGCCGTTTTACGCGGACCTGCGCCACATCCCGCGCCACTTCCGCCTCGGCGCGCGCCATTTCCGCCGCGGCGCGGGCGGCGCGTTCCGCCTCGAGATCCCGGGCAAGGCGTTCCGCCTCGATCGCGGCCTGCGCCGCCTTGGCCCGGGCGCGTTCGAGTTCGGATTGCAGAACGGCCTCGTCCCCTTTTTGTTCGCGAAGGGCCGCAAGACCCTCCTCGACACGCCGGACGCGGACCATGGCCACGTCGCGGGCGGCTTCCGCCTCGGCCCGCGCCACGCGTTCCGTTTCGAGTTCCCGGGCCAGCGTTTCGATGTCGTGACGGCTCTGAACCAGTTTGGCCTGCATCCGCTCGAACTCGGCGCGCATGGCCATATCTTCATTCCGGCTTCCGATGGCCGCCAGGTTTTCCTCGGCCCGCCTCATCCGGACCATGGCCACGTCGCGGGCAACCTCGGCCTCGATTTTCGCCACCCGCTCGCTTTCCAGTTCTTTCGCAAGACGCTCGATGTCCGACCGGTTCTGGAACAACTGGGCATGCAGCACTTCGATGTTGGCCGTCAACGCCTTGATGGTTTCCTGCCGCGATGCCGATTCCGTCGCGGACGCCTCCCCCGGCGCATGCCCATACGACGACGGTTCGAATTCGGACGGCGGCTGTTGCCCGGGAATCACAATCCGTCCCCCGCAATGTTTGCAGGCCCCTTCGACCCCGGCATACTTTTCCGGAATCTTCAGAACACGTTTACAATGTGGACATTCGACATCGATCACGGTGCGCAACCTTCCGCTTCTCCAACCCAGTATACGATGTTCGGAAGGATCATTTCATAATCCGAAGCGCAATTTCCCGCGAACCCTCTGCCGCTCCGAAAAGATCCCCACCGTTTCTTCCTGTCGTCGCTATCGCCATCGAAAAAAAGATCCACGGCGGTTTCCCGGGGGAAAGCGCCGAAGAATCGGCTCATTCCATACAGCCGCCATAGTTATGAATTTGTGTGCTTGACCGCAAGATTATGGGGGCCGAATCTTGCGTAAAATGAAAAAAAGATTGGAAGGTATGGTATACTTCGACAGGCAAGGGTTCGGTTGCGCGGGCAGTCGAAGGCTAAACGGATGGTCGGGCCACCATCCTCTTCGTCGTTCGATCGAGGAGGATGCGTGATGAGCGATTCCATTTCGGCGGACAAGGGCGCGAACGCCGGTTTGGCGGCGTTGGTTTTGCGCGTATTCTGGATGTTCCTGGGCAATACGGCGCTTGGGGTATGCCTGCTGATGATTGTCCAGCAGGGATCCGCATTTACCTATGCCGACCCTATCTACGGGATTGTGCTGCTGCTGCTTGTGGCGGCGCGGTACGTGGACATTGTGCGCTACAACGGCGTAACGGCCTATGGGGATCCGGCCACGCCCGCCCATTGGCGGCGCTACACGATCGCGCTGCTGCTGCTGGCGGGCGGCGGATGGCTGGCCGCGCACGGGGCGGCCTACATTCTCCCGTAGCCTACGGCCGCCAATGCGCCCACATGGCGCCATGGCCCGGCGGGACGTCCGTGACGGGCCGGGCATCCTTGCCATGGCCGGCCATGATGTACAACTGGCGCGTGCCGGATTGATTCGATCCGAAGATCAGCCGGTCGCCGCCGGGAGACGGTTTCGGATGGTAGTTCCGCGTTCCGGGCCTCGACTGCGACAGTTGCCCGATCCGTCCATCGAGTGAAACGCGCATCAGTTCGACGGCATCGCCCACGCGCGCGGTGTAGAAAACGCACGATCCGTCCGCGGCCCACACCGGCACGTCGCTGCTGCCGCCGTGAAAGTCGAACACATCGTATACGGTCGCGACGCCTTCGTATCCGCCGCGATCCGCGAGTTTGCGAAGGCCCGATCCGTCCGAACGCGCGATGTGGGGATGGCAGTCGTAATGCTCGCCGGACACGAACAGGAGCCATTGGCCGTCCGGCGACCATTGCGGGCAGAAGTTGAACGGATTTCCGGTCGCGATCTCGCGCGGATTCGATCCGTCGGCGTCCGCGACGTACACGCGGTAGTCCTTGTGGTAGGCCACCCGGCTGCCGTCCGGAGAGGCGCTGAAGCCATACGCGAACCCGTCCGGTCCTTGCGAAAGGTCCCTTTTGTTGCGTCCGTCGCGATCCATGACAAAGGGATGCGAGATGCCGCCAATCAGCGCGGTAAAACCGAGTTTGTTCGCCTCGCCCGGAACGAAAAACAACCCGCTGTTGTAGTCGCCGACGCGTTCGACCGCCGTCATATTCTCCAGCCGGCCCGTTTCCATGTCGAGCAGGTACATGTCGTAGAGCCAGCCTTCGGTCATGCGAAAGGTCTTGTTCGCCTCTTCCCACGCGCCGTTTTCCGGGCTTTCCCACCCGCGTCCGACGACGGCCAGCCGCCCGTCCGGCGACCAGCCCGCGAACTGCGTCCAGGCGTGCGGTTCGCGCGCGAGCGACCCGGCCAGCACGCGGCGGCCCGTGCCGTCCGCATGCACAACACACGCGCGCGACGTGATCTGATTGTCGTACCGCGTCGGCAGATTCGTGCGGTATTCGGTATAGCCGATCAGGGTTTCTTTCGACGATTCGCGCGCAAGCGGCCGCGTGGCGCAACCCGCCAACAGCATGGAAGCCATGAAGCCGCGGCGGGACAGGTGGAACCGCCGATTGAACCCCATCGATCCGGGATCCGAAGATTGCCGTTTCAGACGAATTTCCGGGTTTGGGTGTCGCATGCGTCCTTCCTCCAGTCTCCGGATCTCTTGACGGCCAGGATTGTATCACGACCCGATCGATTCGGCCCGCGAAGACACGATTTCGACAACATGGGCCACTGGCCTTTCCGCAAGGCCCGGTTTCCACGATCAACCCGGGGATTTCCCGTCGAAAGCGCTGCTTCGTGTTGACCTGCCAAAACAGGACTCCTTGCATAAATGCCGGTCGGCGAGGATGCCGACCCTCCCCGTTACGTGTGTGCGGCCCCTTGCCTGCCCCTTGCCTATCCGCCTGCCTGGCTTTCCCGCCCCCTTGACACTTCGCACCTTTTGATCTACAATCTTGATGTAGGGAGTATGCGCGTTGCCTTTAGTTTTCGGCCAGTCGACGGAAGATGGGGAGGTAATGTCATGAAGCGTGCATTGATTCCGGGGATTGGGGCGGTTCTGTTCTTAGCGGCGGTCGGCTTGGGGAGAGAGCAAACTCATGCGACAAGCGATAGCAGACCTGTTTTTTGAGATTTCCTCGGCCTGCTTGTCCGGATTTTGCCTCCGGAGCGATATCAAAACAGCATCGGACAAGACGCGACATCGTCAAGCCGAAAGGACACAATAGATTCAGCCATTGCCTGCGATCCGCCTGGGAGCACCGCCGATCACGGCGATATCAAGCTCAACTGGCTTGGATTCGGCGATGCCGGCGCGATTTCGGCCAACACGTCCGGCGGAGTTGATTTCTGTTTGCAAGGTCGCACGAACGCAGAAGTCGCCGGACCGATCGAAATACACGCGCAAGACGATTTCTATGTACATGTTGGAGATCGGCGCCTCGGCGGTCAGTTTGAAATTTACGACGGAGCAGACGGACCAACGCAATTATCGCTAATGAATCAGAACGTAATGATCACATTCAATTCCGTGATTTCAATGGGCCTTAATACGGAGCCGCCGGGAATTATGATGGCATCCTTCAGTCCATTTGATTTCAGACCAGATAGTGTGTTTTTACTCACACACGATTTCTCCAAGCCTCCCGGCGAATGTCCCGGTTCAGCGGGAATTGGACAATCGCCGATTTTTCTAAGCGACTACAGTC
>DAOTMJ010000039.1 GCA_035450225.1 Candidatus Hydrogenedentota bacterium | reverse complement strand
GGCGAAGGCGAAGGCGAGGGCGAAGGCGAAGGCGAAGGCGAGGGCGAAGGCGAAGGCGAGGGCGAAGGCGAAGGTGAGGGCGAAGGCGAAGGTGAGGGCGAAGGTGAGGGCGAAGGCGAAGGCGAGGGCGAAGGGGAAGGCGAAGGGGAAGGCGAAGGCGAGGGTGAAGGCGAGGGTGAAGGAGAAGGCGAAGGCGAAGGCGAAGGGGAAGGCGAAGGCGAAGGAGAGGAACCGCCGCCGCCCGGTTGTTTTGGACGATTGTTCTGATGCCGTTGCGCGGACTGTTTTGTATGCGCAGGCCAAGCCAGGTCTGACCGTCCGACACGCGGCGGAGGCATTGTCCGGTTTTTCCCAACCTCATTTTGGCAAGGAAAAAGAGGCATCGCTCTTTTGCCGTTTCATGGTATAATCGCAGCGGAGAAGACCGTGAAATGAAAAATGCCCAGGAACCGGATATGCCGGAATGTAAAACGTTGTGGATGTATTTCCGCGAGGGGCTGCGCCGCGCGAACGCGCGCCGTCCGGCCAGTTTTTATCTTTTGCTGGCCATACCCGTGGCGTTGGTCCTTGGTGCGCATATTTTGGAAATGCGCGAAAATCCCCGCCAGTTCGTTTTTTACATGGCCCTTTTCTTCGGTTTCTTTTTTGTGGTGCTGCACCGTGCCATCGTTGACTTTATTGAAATAGCCCGAAGACATTTCTTTGATTCGGAAGCCCTGTTCCGCACCACGTTGGGCGAAACGGAATTTGTCACGCGGCTCGGCGAGTCGGTGGACGAACGCCGGCAGCCCTGAGGGCCGGACACGTCCGTGGCCGGGCATTCCATGACGGGGGTGATTGTTCCATGAAACGCCTGATCTTGAATCCGCGGGAAGAACGGCGTCTGTTGCGCGGCCACGCATGGGCCTACCGCAATGAATTCGCCTCGATACCCGAATGCGATGACGGCGAAACGGTGGATGTCTACACGGCGGACCGCCGATTCGTGGGGCGCGGCTTTTACCAGGCCGCCGGAGGCATTGCGGTGCGCATCATGGCGCGCCACCAGGCCGACACGGGCGCGGCCTGGATTCGTGAACGCATCGCGGAAGCCCGCGCCTTCCGGGATCGCCTTTTTCCCGATGAAACCGTCTATCGCTGGGTATTCGGCGAGAGCGACGGCCTGCCGGGACTGGTGGCGGATCGGTACGGCGCCGTCGTGGCGGTCGAAAGCGGCTGCGCGTTCTATGCGCGGCATTTCGACGCGATCGCGGAAGCGTTCATGGCCCATGAGGGGATTGAAGGCGTCCGGCTGGAGGTTGCCCATCGAACCGTCCGCGTGGGGACCACGCCCGATCCGTTTGAAGTGGTTTTAGGCGGGGTTCATGCGCCGGTATCGCTCGAATCCGGCCAAAAAACGGGCCTTTTTCTGGATCAACGGGCCAATTGGCCGCTGATTCGGCGTTTTGCGAAAGGCGCGCGCGTGCTCGACGGGCATTGCTACCGGGGCATGTGGAGCGTCCATGCCGCCCTAGCCGGCGCCCGCGAAACGCTTGGCGTGGACACTTCGTCCCCGGCGATCGAGGCCGCGCGCCGGACGGCCCAATGCAACGGCGTCGCGGAATGCTGCCGCTTTGACGTAGCCGATATTGCGGACGTCCTTGCGCAAAACGCCCGGTACGACGTCATCGTGCTGGATCCGCCGGCGCTCGCGAAGTCGCGCGGCCAAGAAGAACGCGCCCTTGGCCTGTATCAGGCGTTGAACAAGGCCGCGATGCAGTCGCTGGTTGAAGACGGCATCCTGATCACGTCTTCGTGCTCGCATTTCGTGCGCGCGGAAACGTTTCTCGACATGTTGAAGCGCGCGTCATGCGCCGCCCGGCGCCATGCGTGCCTGATCGAAATGCGGGGCGCCGCGCCCGATCACCCGGTGCTGCTCGCCATGCCGGAAACCGCCTATCTCAAATGCGCCGTGCTGCGCGTCCGGTAGCGGCTATTGGCCGCGGGGCCGCATGCGCGCCGCCATGAGTTGCGTCACGACGGCGTTGACCACCTGCACCGGCGGCATCCCTGCGGGAAACCCTCCGGTCGCGCCGACCGCTTTCGCCGCCTCGTTCACGCCCGGATCCCCGCCGTTGTAAAGAAAAATGGGAAGCGATTCGAAGCCGTGGCTCATCCGGATGAGCCGGGCCACCGACAAACCGCCCGGTTCGCCTAGGGCCGCGTTGATCAAGAGCGCGCCCGGCGGCATGAAGCGCAACCGCGCAAACGTGTCCACAATGTCCGTGGAAATGAACGTTTCATAGCCGCGTCCCTGCAGGATGCGGCGGATTTCGCGGGCCAGCCCCGGCTGGGAATCGAAAATCAGGATGGTTTCCGCGTGGGCGGAACGCACCCCCGTCCGTTCGAGCACCGTCGCGATATAGAAAGCCACGTTGCTCTCCACGCCGATCTGGCCTTCCTTGAATTCGCAGCCCAGATAGAACATTTCGCCCACGGGCAGGACATTGCGCACTTCGCACTCGACCCGTTCGACCGGACATCCATCCGGGAGCGTGAAGGACAGCGAAAAAGCCGTATTCACCGAAATGGGGGCTTTTGTGCAGATCCGGCACCCCCCCGTGCTGAGGTCCACGACCGTTCCCGAATCCTCGCCGCCCCTGAAGAAAAGGCTACTCGGTAATTCGACCTTGACGCGCTCGAAGCGCCGAAACACCACGACCTTGAACTCGCGGGGCCATTCAACCCGGCAATAGGCGTTATGCATGCGCGTATCCCAGTCCAGCACCAGCGAATCGAACGCGCAGGCCTTGCCGTCGCGAACGAACCGGATGACGCAGGGCTGATTTTCGCGGATGGCCGCAAAATGCGGCCCAATGCGCGGTCGGTCCACGAGAACGTAGGAAAGTCTGCGCCAACCACGAATTACGCTGCTATAGCGCGGGGCATCCTTTACAAAAGGATCCGAATGAAACGCAACGGGACACCCTACCTGCAAATACGGCTCGAAATCCTGATCGGCGCTCATGGAGACATCACTCCTCGTCTCGCAGTGCCGTGCAGCGTCCCGGAGGGCCGCCGCACGAACAGCCAAATCGATCCTCTTGGATGTTTATACCATTGTTTTGCCGGACTTGTCATCCAAAAAGCAAACGTGGCGTCAGGGACGAAGCGGTAAATAATCCTTGAGGCAATCGAAAATGGCCTCCGCCTTGCGTCCGATGCCCGATTCCGTCATGTGGTACATGTCGCTGAAGGTCTCGTATCCTCCTGTAATTCGCTCAGCCACGGGCACATAGAGGAATCCTTCGCGCCGGCAGAAAAGCCTTAGTTCCTCGTTGAGAAGGTGGACCATGCGCGCATAGCGTTCGAGATTGAGGCAGGGATCGAGTCCGGCGTTCCGGGCGTGATAATCGTAAAACCGCCGTTCGTCGTCTGTAACCGTCCTTGGATCCGGGCAGGCGACACTGCAGAGGACCATGCGGATGCCCCGGCTTCGCGCCACACGGCCGATGGCGTGAAGATTTTCGATGACGAGACTTTGTATGTCTTTTTGTATCGAGGTTTCATTCGGATACAGTAGGGCGTTCAGTTTCCATGCCGCAAACGCCGACCGGCTTAACAGTTTTTGCCATGGGGCCGCGCCGACGGTTCGCCAATATTCGACAAGGTCGCGGTGAATGTCGTTCACGCCCTCGTAAAAAACCAGGAGATCCGGTTCGATCGCGAGATAGTCGGCCAACCGCGCGAGATGTCCCGAGGTCGTGAGTCCGGAAATTCCGCAATTGAACACTTCGACGGATTGATTTCCGCCGAAATGGGCTTGCAGCATTTTTTCCAATCTTTTCGGGTAGGTCGTTTCGTTGGTCGCCCCTTCTTCCGTGGTGGATCCGCCAATGCACAACAGGCGTGTCACGCCCAGCGGTTTCGGCACGCCGATATCGCGATCGCGAAACCCGTGGTTGTTGGTGTCGAAGCGGATACCCAGTCCCGACCGGGCATTGCGTAAATTTTTCTTGTATCGGAAGAAGGGAATGCCGTCCCATGGGGTGTCGGGCGGCAAATTGCCGAAGCGAAGCGTCTTGAAATCACTGGGAATAAAGGCATGAAACAAGCCGGGATCGCCTGATTCCCGCAACAGGATCTCCTTGTCGTCCCGAATGTCCGGAATCGCTTCCAGTTTGAGATTCACATAGGATCCCGACCTCTTCGGCTTCGGGGCGCCCGGTTCGGCAAGGCGTCGTTCCAGCGCCAGAAGCATCGGAGGCAAGGCGCCCGCTTCGACAGCGGCACGGCACAGCCAGTTACCATACACATGGCGTACCTTACCGGACATGTCAATCACTGCCACCCACTCGTCGTTCAACAAGGCAAAAAGGTTTTTGTCCGCCTCGTTCAACCCGCCGAAGAACGCCCGGCGCCGTTCCGCCTCTTCCTTCGATTCCTGTTGCCTGGGTTCGGCCCATTCGGGAAGCGCCGGGGCCGGGACAAGTGAATTCCAGCCCGGCGGATCCACACAGTCGCGCCGGAAATTCTCCCCGTTGCGCAAAGGCAAGGGCTTGCTGTCGCGCGGGGAAGCATTGCGTTTCGCGGCCAGGATGAACGGGTTGTGTGTTTCAATCCACCAAAGTCGAACGACGGCGGAGGTTTCCAGCGCCAATCCCGCCGCCAACAGCCATAGCAGGCAGCCGATCACGGCAAAACAGGCGCGTGTAAATCGCCGGTTTTTCCCGCAGGCGCCATCAACGCGGACTTTTTCAGGGAATGCGTGGTTCATCATTCTTTATTGTGACATACACAAAGAGAAACTGGGTTGTAGGCGTTGTCCGGGTCAGAGAAGAATGTTCACATACTTGGCCATAGTGTAGGCCTCGATGCCCTCGCTGCCGCCTTCGCGTCCAAAACCGGATGCCTTCACGCCGCCGAAGGGTATCTCGGCGCTGGCGATGACGAGGTTGTTGACGCCGATCATGCCGGCTTCGAGTCCTTCCGCCGCGAGGAACATCGTCCGCGTATTCTGCGTGAACACATAGGCGGCCAGTCCGAACCGGGTGTTGTTCGCCTGCGTAAGCGCATCATCGAGCGCGCTGAACGTTGCGATCGGCGCGACCGGACAGAACGGCTCTTCGTTCATAATGTCCATATCGTCCGTCACGCCCGTCAGGACCGTGGGTTTGTAGAAAAATCCCTTCGGGAATTCGCTTGCGCGCGCGCCGCCGCATTCGACTTTCGCGCCTTTTGCGACGGCGTCGGCGACGAATGCCTCCGTGGCTTCAAGCCGCCGCCGGTTGGCCAGCGGCCCGACGTCCGTCTTCGGATCGCGTCCGTTGCCCTGTCGCAGGCCGCGCGTGACCTCGACGAATCGCGCGGTGAAACGTTCGGCGATGGATTCTTGCACGAAGAAGCGGCTGGCCGCGATGCAGACCTGTCCGTTGTTGCGGAATTTGCCGCGCGCGCAGATTTCCGCCGCGCGATCGATGTCCGCGTCTTCAAAGACAAGTACGGGATTATGTCCGCCGAGTTCCATTGTGACCGGTTTGACGACTTCGGCGCACAGGCGAAGCAATTCCTGCCCCACCGGCGCCGAGCCGGTGAGCGTGACCTTGCGGATCACCGGCGACAGGCACAGTTTCCGGCTGATCATGCCGGAATCGCCCGTCACGACGTTGACCACGCCGCGCGGCACGCCGGCATCGTGGCACGCCTGCGCGAGACACAACGTCGTGCGGGGGGCTTCGCGTGCGGGTTTCACGACAATCGAGCAGCCCGCCGCGATCGCGGGCGCCATTTTGCGCGACGACAACAGCGCGGGGAAATTCCACGGACTGAAGGCCGCGACCGGTCCGATGGGCTGGCGCATCACCATAATCCGGTGCGCGCGCGAATGGCCGTCCACGAGCCGCCCGTAGATTCGGCGCGCTTCGTCCGCGTACCAGTCGAACTGATCCGCGGCGGCCAGCGTCTCGCCGCGCGCCTCCGCGATCGTCTTGCCCTGCTCTTCGGTAATCACGGCGGCAATGGCGTCGGCGCGGTCTCGGACGAGATCGGCGGCCTTGCGCAACGTCGCGCTGCGCGTCCACGCGTCCACCTCGCGCCATGAGCGCCATGCGCGGTCCGCCGCCTCGAGTGCGCGATCCACATCCGTTTCCGTTGCCATCGGAATCGTGTCCACGGCCTCTTCCGTGGCCGGGTTGACGATGTTCAGCGTGCATCCGTCCGATGCCGCCACCCATTCGCCGTCAATGTACATCAAGTTTGGTATTGTCATGGCAAGCATTCCTACAGTCCGATGTCGTGCCGCATGGCCTGCGTGTCCGTACACCAGTTGCCGACGTTCCATCTTCCGAAAACGCCCATGCCGCCCAACGGGTCGTCGCCGTAGTATACGGGCAGATGGATCAATGACAGGCCCTCATGTGCGCGCGCCTTGTCGAGCGCATCGAGCAGCTCGCGTGTGGAATGGCCGCCGAACAGGCCCTGTACGCCTTTCACGGCGTTCGCCCACGCGGCGTAGTCCACCTCGACGGTGTCCCATGTTGCGTGGATCGCGCCGTACTGCGCGCCCTGCAAACCGGATATGGCGCCCATGCGGCGGTTGTCGAACAGCAGGATGCAGCCGCGCGCGCCGTGCATGGCGCCGTCAATCAGGATCTGCGGATTCATCGTGAACGAACCGTCGCCGGTAAACGCAAGGCCGTAGAACGGCTGTTCGGCGATGCCGGTGGCCAGCAGGGCCGACACGGCGAAGCCCATGTAACTTGCGCCGGTTTCCGTAAAGGTGCGGCCGAGGCGGTCGTCCTCGACGATCTGAAACCCGTTGGCCTGCACGTCGCCCGCGTCGAAAAACGACACCGCGTCATGCGCGCGCGCCCAATCGCTGGCCGTCTTGATCGCGGCGGGTTGCGTCAGGACTTCCCGGCCCCAGGCCTCGTCGAGGAGGCATGGCGTTGCATACCGCTTCGCCTTGAAGGCCTGCCATTCTTCGCGCTTTTTGAGACAAACGTCCAGCCAATCGGGCGATCCATCCGCCTGCGGCGCGGCGCGCAGCCGCGCGTTCAATTCCGCGAGCGTCAACGCCGCGTCGCCGACCAGGGGCAGGGTGCGGTTGTAGTGCATGGCGGCATCCATATCGGCGTTGATGTTGACGACATGCTCTGCCTTGGGATAGCCGGTGCGCGAACAGTCGGATTGGCAGACGGCCCGCGTACCGACGGCGACGAGCAGGTCCGCCTCTTCCATTGCGAAATTGCCGCACAGCGAACCTTTGGATCCGCCGACGCCCATGTTGCGCGGGTGCTCGTACGGAATGACGCCCGAGACGAGCGGACTGAGCACGGCGACCGCACCGGCAAGTTCGAGGAATTCGATCAGTTCCGGCCCGGCGTGCCGCGCGCCGCCACCCGCCTTCACCACGATGCGCCGCGCCGAGCGGATCCATTCGACGGCTTGCACGTAGGCGCTGTCGTCCGCAGCCGCGCCCGGTCGCGGCGGCGGCGCGACAGGTAATTCGTCGAGGTTGAACGACGGGATGATCGCCGGCTGGGTGTTCATAGGCATCAGGAGGAAGAACGGGCCGGCGCGGAACGGATGGTCCACCGTGTTCATGCCGCGCCGCAGCGCCGTTGCCACCGCGCCCGGTGTGTGCAGGCAATACGCTTCGCCCATCGTCGCGCACAACCGCAGGAACAGATGCTGCTCGTGTTTCGGCACCTGCTGCATGTTCGGCCCCTCGTCCTCGGTCGTTTCGTCGCCAAACAGGAACCAGACACCGATGCCGTCGCTCGCGGGTGTGATGGAGGCCGCCAGCGCCTGCAACGGCCCCGGTCCGATCGAGGCGACGACAGCGGCCTTCTCGCCCGTCACCCAGCGCAACGCGGTCGCGGCGTGCGTGGCTTCGATTTCATTGCGGACGCCATATGTGCGCACAAGACCTTCCGATTCATAGACGCGCAGGACTTCACCGACTTCCGTCGATCCGTGGCCGAGGACGCACAGGAACCGCCGCACGCCCTGGCGCAACAAGCCGAGGACAATGGCCTCGGACAACGTCATGTCCGCCCGGCGCGGCAACGTACCCGCCGCCAATGCCGCCTCGATGCTCCCCGCCCCGCGAATCGCCCGCGCGCGCAAAAGCCGCGCCCGCGTAATGGCCTCTCCTCCCATAACTCAGACCTCCTCCAAAGGACACAACGGACCTAAGGGATATAAAGGACGCCACATCACGATAGGTGTTCAATTGACCTTTTTGTCCCTGACGTCCCTTTCATCCCTTTACCTCATTTCCGGGAAGTAATGCGCCTCGATGAGCGCGCAGAACGTGTGATACAGCGCCAGATGCGCTTCCTGGATTTCCTTGGTGGTATTGCCGGGGGCGCGCAGCGCGATGTCGGCGAATTCGGCCATCTTACCGCCTTTCGGCCCGGTCAGCGAGACGACGGTCATGCCGACAGCCCGCGCGACGGACATCGCCATGAGGCAGTTCTCCGCGTTGCCGGAAGTCGAAATGCCGATGAACACGTCGCCCGGCTTGCCGAGCGCGAGGGTTTCCTGCGCATAGGCGATGTTGCGCAGCGGCGAATCATTCTCGACGGCGGTCTTGAGCGCGCCGTTGCAACCGAGCGCAATGGCAGGCAGGCCCGTTTCGAGGTATTGCGCCAGTTCCTTGCCGTAAGCGAGGGGTTCGAGGCGCGTCTTGAGTTCCGGCGTAACGGGCCGTTTGCGCTCGAAACTCTTGCACAACTCGCCCACGATATGAACCGCGTCCGAATGGCTGCCGCCGTTGCCGCAGACCAGCAATTTGCCGCCCGCATCGTACGAGCGGACGAGCGCCTCGTGCAGCGCCAGCAGCGTTTCCGCGCAGATCCCCAAATCCGGGCGGCGGGCCGTCATGGCGTTCAGGACCGATTCCTCGACCTCAGACAATTTCGGCATGGGTTCGGCTGCTCCTTCTTTTGCCTATCGTTCTTCGTGATTCTTCCGCGCAAATTGACATATTATACCATCACCGCGCGGACTGCCACCCGGCGGCGCGCCACGCAAGGCAAGGAGTTTTATGCAGAACGGATTACCGCGCATCCTCATCATTCGGCTGAGCGCCATCGGCGACGTGGTCCGCGTGTTGCCCGCGCTCAACACGATTCGCGCGGCCTACCCGAACGCGCAGATTGACTGGGCCGTCGAACCGAAATCCGCCGGGGTCGTCGAGGATCATCCCCTGCTCGACAATGTGCTTGTTTTCGACCGGGACCACGGTTCGCGGGCCTTTCTCCAGTTTTGCAGGCAAATCCGCGCGCGGCGCTACGACATCGCGGTGGACTTCCACGGCATCCTGAAAAGCGGCGCGATTATCGGCGCGTCGCGCGCGCCGGAACGGTACGGGTTCGCGTCGCCGCGCGCGCAAGAGGGGAGTTGGATCTTTACGAACCACCGCGCCGCCCTGCGATCGAAAAATATGAACCGCGTCGCGGAGAATCTCACGCTTTGCGACTTGTTCTGCAAGCGCCGGGAAGCCTACGGGCCGGCGATTTACGTCCCGCCGGACATCCAGGAGGCGGTGGATGCGTTCTACGAGGAATCGTTCGACGCCGGCAAGCGCGTCGTGGCCATGCACGCGCCGATGGAGCGCCCGGAAAAACGATGGCCCGCCGAGCGTTTCGCGGAGCTCGCCGAGCGGCTGCTGGCGGACGGGCGTTTCGAAGTCTTGATGACGTGGGGGCCGGGACAGCGCGGAGACGTCGAGGCGGTCGTCTCGCTCATGCGGCGCAAGCCGGTCATTCCGCCGGAGACGGGCGGACTCAAGGAACTGGCGTGGCTGCTGCACCGCGCGGATCTGTATTTCGGTGGCGACACCGGCCCGATGCACATTGCTTCGATCATGGGTGTGCCGGTCGTCGCCGTTTTCGGCGGAACCGATCCCGCAAAGCACGCGCCTTATCAGCGGCCCTGCGAAATCCTATACGTGGACGATCCATCACTGTCCGCCGAGGAGAAATTGCGGCGCATCACGGCGGACAAGGCTTTCGACGCCTGCATCCGCATGGTTTCGGGCCAGGCCCGCCGCCGGGGAGACACCGCATCGTGAGCGAACTCGAACCCTATTACGCCGGCACGCCGCGCGAGGAATGGCAAACCGCGCCCGCCAATCCTGTCCACGTGGTGCTGGACAATCTACGCAGCGCCTACAACGTGGGGTCCATCTTCCGGACGTCCGACGCGGGGGCCGTTGCCCATATCCATCTGTGCGGGATGTCGGCCCATCCCCCGCACCGGAAAATCGAAAAAACATCGCTGGGCGCGTTCGCGTACGTGCCTTGGACCTATTACGAGCGGACAGGCGACGCGATCGATCGGCTGCACGCGGAGGGGGTGCCCATTGTGGCCGTTGAGGTGAGGCCCAACGCGATCTCGCACACCATGTACCCGTGGCCGAAACCGGTGGCCGTCGTTTTCGGCAACGAGGTTTTCGGCATTGCCGACAAGACGATCGCCCGATGCGACGCCGTCGTTCAAATCCCCATGCTGGGCCACAAGAACACGATCAATGTGGCCACGGCATTCGGCATCGTCCTATTCGAGATTCTTCGCCGATGGAATGCGTTGGCTACTGACTTCTGAAATGTTCGAACCCTCCTTGCGCCATCGGTTCGCCATCCACACGGACGCCGTGCCACGCGTCGGTAAAGCGTCCAACCACCGAGATGAGCGTGCGAAACTCGCGGCGGAACGCGGCGAACACTTCTTCGCATGCCTGGCCGTCTACAGCGAATGCCAGTTCGTAATCTTCGCCTCCCGCGACCGCGAACGCATAGGCATCGCAGCCGTGCTGCTCCACATAGGCGGCAAGATCGGGATGGAGCGGCACGAGTTGCTTCTTGATGTTCAGGCCCAACCGCTCGGCTTCCGCCAGGTGCCCGGCGTCCTGGGCCAATCCGTCGCTGATGTCAATCATGGCGTGGACTTCCGGTCGCGACGCGAGCCATTGGCCTTCCGAAATGCGCGGCACGGGCTGGTAATGCGCACGCACGAGCGAGGGCGCGTCATGGCCGTGTTTGAGTGCGTGCAGACCGGCCGCAGACAATCCCAAATGCCCCGTAACGGCAAGGCAGTCGCCGGGCCGCGCGCCCCTGCGCGTGAGACACCGTTCGCCCACGGCTTCGCCTATCACAGTGACATCCAGCAACAGCCCCGCCGGCGAACGGGACGTGTCCCCGCCAATCAGCACCGCCCCGTATTGGGCCAGCGCGTCGAGCAGGCCGTCGTAAACGCGTTCGATAAACGCGACATCGCAATCCAGCGGACAGGCCAGTGAAACCAGCACGAAGTTCGCCGCGCCGCCCATGGCGGCGATGTCGCTCAGGCTCGACGCGGCGGATTTCCAGCCGATGGCCTCCGGCGGCGTGCCGGGCAGGAAATGAACGCCTTCCATCGAGAGGTCGCAGGAGACGAGCAAGGTCCGGCGGTCGAGCCGCAGCACCGCGCAGTCGTCGCCGATGCCCTCGATGACGTGCGGGGCGGACTTGGCCAGTTTCGCGATGTGCGCGATCAGCCCGAATTCGCCCATATCGCGCAGGCGGCTCATGGCGGCGTCCCTTCTTCGATCAGCCGCCACGCGTCCGGAATCGCGCGGACCACGTCGCTTGCCGTCATGCCGCGCTGCGTCCGGACGGAAGCCGCGCGGTCGCCCGCGAGCCCGTGCACGTACACGCCGAGGATGGCCGCGTCGCGGACGGACATGCCCTGCGCCATCAGCCCGCCGATCAGGCCGGCCAATACGTCGCCTGTGCCGCCCTTGGCGAGACCGGCGTTCCCGGTCGTGTTTAGGTGCAACTCGCCGTCCGGCGTCGCGATGAGTGTGCGATGGCCTTTCAGGACGGCAACGCATCCGAAGCGTTTCGCGGCTTCGCGCGCCGCCGCTTCGCGGTCGCGCTGGACTTCCTCGCTGGACGTTTGAAGAAGCCGCGCCATTTCGCCGGGATGCGGCGTGATCACGAACGGCGCGGAGACGCCGGTCAACGCATCGGGTTGCGCGGCCAGCGCGTTCAATCCGTCGGCATCGGCGAGCAGCGGGACAGGACATTTCTTCACGAACGCCGCCACGAATGCCAACGTGGAAGGGTGTTGCGACAGGCCGGGACCCAGCGCTACTGCCTGCTTGCCGTGCGCGAACGCCAGCGCCGGTTCGACAGCGTCTTCGGAAAAGGATTCCGCGTCCGTCGCGGGCAACGGCAACGTCATGGCTTCGGTCAAGACCGCCGCCATGCAATCCGCCAGCGGACGCGGCACGCCCAGCGTGACCAGCCCAACGCCCGAACGCATCGCCGCCTCGCACGCGAGTTTCGCCGCGCCCGTGAAACCGCGCGAACCCGCAACTATGAACAGATGACCGAACGTACCCTTGTGCGCGTCCAAGGGCCGCGCAGGCAACAGGCTTCTTGCGAATTCGGCATCGAGTTCGTTCATCGTTGTGGATTTTCCTCCGTTGTTTGCCGCCGGATACGCGCCCACAAACATCGGGCGCCCGTCCAGAGCACAAACGACGACAAGACGAGTATGACCGCGTACAACGGATAGATCACGGCTGCCAGCCCGCCTCGTTTCAGAGGGTCGGCGCTGAACAACCGCGAGGCCAAAGGAACCAAGATTAGTGCGATGAGGACCAGAAAACCCGAAAGCGCATCCCTGAAGGCAACCGTCTCGCGCGAAATGTGTGCTTTCCCGGACATGGCCGATAATTCTCCATCCTCATTCACGCCTCATTATAGGCGAAACGGGAACTTGACGCACGTGACTGATTGTCGTTAGTATCGCCTCAAATCGTGCAAGGAAAGTCGTTTGGGCATGGTACGTAGGACAGACGTCCTGTTTGTCCTTTTCGAAGCCGGGCGATATCTGTGGACAAACAGGCTGGACAGCCTGTTCTACGAGCTTTCCGTACGCGCTCTCAGAGGAAGACAGTTCGCGGAAAACGCAACGCGAAAGGAGGGCCGAATATGCCCATGAGCAAGACGGCCGGCCGGATCTCGCGCCGGGGCGCGATGAAAGCGATGGCGGCAACCGCTGTGCCGATGATCTTGCCTTCGCGGGTGTTTGGGGCCGATGCACCATCCAAACGTATCGCCGTGGCAATGATCGGCATGGGGCGGCAGGCCATGTATGCGAACCTCAAACCGTTTCTGTTTTCGGAACAATGTGCGGTCGTGGCGGTGTGCGATCCGGACGCGTGGCGGCTGAACGAAGCGAAGCAGGCGGTGGACACGCATTACGGGAACTCGGACTGCAAGGCATACCGGGATTACCGCGAGGTGCTTGCCCGCGACGACATCGACGCGATCATGAATAGCACGCCGGATCATTGGCATGTACCGATTTCGCTGGCGGCGGTACGGCGCGGGAAGCACGTGTCGTGCGAGAAACCGCTGACGCTTTCGGTGGCCGAAGGGCGCGTGCTGGCCGATGCGGTGCGCGATCGCAAGGTCGTGTTTCGCACAGATACCGAGTGCCGGTCGAACGCGTATATGGTGAAGGCGGCGGAACTGGTGCGCAACGGGTACATCGGCAAACTGAAACGGATCGAGGCGACGGTGCCGGCGGGGGATGAGCCGGGCGGCAATGCAAATGAAATGCCGGTGCCCGAAGAACTGGACTACGACCTGTGGCTTGGTCCGGCCCCCTTGAAGCCGTACACGCTGGACCGGGTCCATCCGCGGAAGTCGCTCGACCGGCCGGGTTGGATGCGCTGCCGGGACACGTGCGAAGGCATGATCACGAACTGGGGCACGCATCTGCTGGACGTCGCACAGTTGGCGCACGATACGGAGCGGACGGGACCGGTCGAGGTCGAAGGGACGGGCGAATACCCGAAACCGGGGTCGGGATTGTGGAATGTCCTGTTGAATTTCAAAGCGCGGTTCCGTTTCGCGGACGGCATCGAAATCGACTACAGCACGAGCGACGCGCCGTACGTCCGATTCGAGGGCGAAGAGGGCTGGATTCAGAGCACGTGGTTTTCGGGCGGCGCCCACAAGGAAGGGCTGACGGCAAGTTCGAATGCGTTGTTGAAGACGAAGTTGAAGGATAGCGACATTCATCTTCCGAAGCGGATGGACAAAGAAGATTTCATCAACGGCATCCTGACCGGCGAACCCGTCATGTGCGACGCGGAGATCGGACACCGCACGTGTTCGCTCGGCCAAATCGCGCATATCGCGATTCAACGCGGTCACAAACTCCAATGGGATCCCAAGGCCGAACGGTTCACCAACGACGATGCGGCCAACGCGTTGCTCGAACGCCCCATTCGCGGCGATTGGATGAAAGGGTGATGCCGATGCTCTGCGGTGCTCGTGCTCGTAATCGTAATCGCCGCCCCTCGATCCATGCGCGGCAACCAGCACCACGTTCATACCCACACGCGATAGTCGAATTCCGTCTCGCAATCACGATAGGAGTTCTTGCCATGACGGCAATTGCGCCCGCACAAACGCACGGAGTTCCCATGAATTCATTTTTCGCGTTCAAGAACAGCATGGAATCGGGCGGGCCGGCTTCCGTCGAAGAGCAGGTGAAAATCCTGAAGGACATCGGATTCGACGGATTCGACAACCGCGATCTGGACGATCTCGAGACCACGCTTCAGGCGCTGGATCGGCACAAACTGAAACTGTTCACGATCTATTTCACGGTGAAGATCGATCCGGATGAAACGCCGTTCAATCCGCGGCTTGCCGAGATGTTGCCGTTGCTCAAGGGGCGTGGAACCGTGCTGTGGTGCAACACGCACAGCAAACGCTTCAAACCATCCGATCCCGCAGGCGACGAATTCGCCGTGCCGATTTTCCGCAAGATCGCGGACATGGCCGCGCCGTTTGGCGTGTGCGTCGCGCCGTATCCGCACATCAATTTGTGGGTCGAATCGCCTGAAGATACCGCGCGGCTGGCGGACAAGGTAGACCGGCCCAATTTCGGCACCTCGTTCAACCTGTTTCACTGGAACGCCCTCGGCGAACGCAAGCGGCCCATCGAAGAAGTCGCGCGGCTACTGGCTCCGCGCATGCTCGTCATGTCGATCAACGGCGATATCGGGCCGCACAACATCGGGCCGCTCCAAGAAGAGAAGATCGACACGTACTTCAACGTTTTGAAGGCGTTTCGCAACGCTGGCTACAAAGGCCCTGTCGGGTTGCAGTGTTATTTGATTCCAGGCGATCCGCGCGTGCATCTCAGCCAGTCTTTCGCGGTGTGGCGCACACTGAGAGACCGGTTCACAAAGGAATAGCCGTGGATATTTCGCCAAGCGTTTACGAGCATGCGGCGCGTTTCATCGGGCGCACGCCGTGGGAGGTGTCGCGCGATGGCGAGTTGCTCTTCGAGGCCCACGCGGAGGCGTACCGCTATTACCGGCAGACGCCGATCATGCCGGGCATCGACATTTACAATCTCGAACCCGAAGCCTACGGTGCAGTAGTCGAGCGGCCCATCGGCGAGAACATCCCGGCCATCGGTAGGCACATCTTCGACTCGACGCGCGCGCTGCTCGCGCTGCCGCCGCTTCATCCCGGACGCGACGGGCGCATCCCGATGCAGATCGCCGCGGCGCGCCGGTTGCGCGAGACTTTTCCCGAAGCCGATATCCGCGTTCCGGTCAGCGGTCCGTTTTCGATTGCCAGCAACCTTGTAGGATTCGACGCGCTGCTGTACGAAGCGGCTGTCGAACCGGATGCCGTCGCCGGGGCGCTGCTGCACCTTGTTGACGGCCAAGCGGCGTTTGCGGATGCCATCAAGGAGGCCGGCGTGGACGTCGCGTTCTTCGAGTCCGCCGCCTGCCCGCCGATGCTGTCGCCCGAACTGTTCCGGCGCGTCGAACTGCCCGCGCTCAAGGAAGTCATGTGCCGGATCGCGCGTATCGTGGGCCATCCCGTCCCCTGCATCATCGGGGGCAATACCGAACCCATCGTCGAAATCATGCTTGAAACCGGAACGGGTTATCTGGTGTGTCCATTCGAGACGAATCAGCCGAAGTTTCTCGCGAAAGTCCGGAACCGGACCGATGTTCGCATCCGTGTCAACGGCGATCTGCGCGTCATCGCGGCGGGACCGTGGGATTGCATCCAAGCCGATGCGGATCGCCTATTGAGCCTCGTGCAGGGCCGCCCAAACGTCTGTCTCGGCACCGGGGCGCTGCCCTATGAAACCAATCCCGAGAACGTCCGTAAATTGATCGACTATGTGACCGCAGCGTGAACCTAGCCCCTTACCGCGTCCGCATCGACACGGAATGGTCTATGTTGTCATGCGGCGATGCCGACGTTGTGGAAGAGGGCACGCATCTCGTTAAGTATATTTGCGTAAACCTTTATGGCCGCGCGAGCAATCCGATCAGATTGGCCACGACGCCGTTCGCCGGCGCATCGCCCAGCATGGTATAGCGCTGAAATTCGACGTGCCCGTCGAGATAAAGCACGTTCGCGCCGCCGGGAATATGGTTGAACAGCGTGTCGCTTCCCGTGTTCGAAATCAGGTCCGCCATGATGATGATGGCGCTCTGCGCACGCGCGGTCGAGGCCGGATTGTTGATGTCGGTAATCATGAACCGCTCGATGCCTTCGCGCAGACGGTAGATGACATCGCCTCCCTCGTGGAGCGCATTGGCGCCGCCGTTGCCCGAACCCGGATAGACCAACGGCCCCTTGGCGTCTGAATCGCTTTCCACGCGCCCCGGCTCCCATCCCTGCGGATTAAGGGAAACCTTGGCATGCAAGGACACCAATTGCTCGGTTACAAACAGGTTCTTGTCCTGAATGGTCAACGAGACGACCATGGGATCTTCGGTAGGCGTCAACCCCTTCGGGCTGCATTTGTCAATCACGAAACCCAGATAAAAATAGCTGATGTCGGTCTGGGCGATTTCGCCCCGGTATCTTTCGCAGCCGGGCTCTTCCGCGATCTCGTCGTCGCCCAAGGCCTTGACCTTCACCTGGCGGCCGCTGGAGGGACAATTGAGGACGTTGATGTCCGTCAGGTATTCCGGATAAATCGCCTTGCCCGACGGGCCGACCGCCGGATAGTCGTAATGTCCGTTGCAATTGGTGTCGGGATCTGCGCCCGGAGGGCCGTCCCAACTCGGATAGCCGCCGATGGGCGGGAATTTCTGTGCGGGATTTTCGTTGGCGTACATCTTGAAGATCACCCCCATCTGTTTGAGGTTGTTCTGGCAAGACGAACGCCGGGCCGACTCGCGCGCGCGCGCCAGCGCGGGCAGCAGAATCGCCGCCAGGATGCCTATGATGGCGATGACGACCAGCAGTTCGATGAGTGTGAAGCCCTTCCGTTTCATGGATCATTCCTCCCTGTTTACCACGACCTGCCTCTTCTATACACCCTCTTCCCGAAATTTGCAACTATCCCGCGTTTGAATTTTTCACCTCGTCCTGCCAGCGGCGGAAACGTCGTTTTTCAGCGGATCACGGACGTTCTTTATTCCAGTAGGTGCAGAACCGGTGCGAACACCCCGCACAACGGTTGGGAAACGGGGGCGGCGGCGCCTCCCGGTCCACCACATAACCGCGCAGGCAACGCATGCGATCGCCGTTCCAGATGGATTCCGCGGAATCGTACAGCAGATTGCCCACCGCCACGGACGGGTCCACATAAAAGCAGCACGGGAAAACGTCGCCGTTCGCGTTGACCTGCAACGTGTTCCAAAGCTGGCGGCATTCGGTGTCCACGTACCGGTGCCGGCTGTCGGTTTCGAGATAGGTCTGCGGCGTGTCGCCGTAGCGCGCGCGAAACTCGTCCGCCGTCCATGTGTCCTCGTCTCCCTGCGGCGTCCAGAAAAAATGCGGCTGGTAGAATTCCGCGTCCACCGATGCGGCGAGTTTCCGGGCTTCGTCCACTTGGTGCTGGTTGAAACGGTTCAGGAGCATTTTGTAGACCACGTGGGGTTTGTACAAGCCCATGGAACGTTTTACGGCCGCCATCCGCCGCAGATTCCCCAACACGCGTTCAAGATGGCCGCCGATCCGGTATTTCTCGTAGGTTTCCTGCGTCGTGCCGTCCACGCTGACCACCATTTCGTCCAGTCCCGACCGGCACAGCGCCGCAAGGTAATCGTCGTCGTAGTCCTTCGCGGAAAAATTGACGCTGATGGATGTAAAGATGCCGCGGTCCGCAAAGAAACGGATGTATTCCGCCAGATGCCTGTTCAACAACGGCTCGCCGAGCCGGTAAAGGTTTACGTGAACCAGCCGATCGAGCCGGATGTTCTTCACGATGCGCTCGAACGTGTCCGGTTCGAGGAATTCCTTGGCAAGCAGCGAGGTTCCGTCGCCCGTCGGGCAACTCAGGCACCGGAGGTTGCAGACGGGCCCCGGATCCAGACACAGAAAGGGCGGATGCGTCAGCAGACGCCGCCGCTGCCATCGGATTTCGGCCATGTTCGCCAAGCGCAACAGCCGCGCCATCCGATTCCCGTAGCGAACGAGCCGGTATGCCTTGCGAAGAATCTCTATCATGCCGGTTCAAGCGTACCACACGGCGCACCCGCCTGCAATGAGCCGATTGACAAGGCGCGGACGCGGTTGCTAGAGTTCGCTTTTCCGAATGCAGGGCGGGCCGTCCTTTCCGATTGTCCGCAA
Organism: Candidatus Hydrogenedentota bacterium; assembly: GCA_035450225.1. Classification (NCBI taxonomy): domain Bacteria; kingdom Pseudomonadati; phylum Candidatus Hydrogenedentota; species Candidatus Hydrogenedentota bacterium. The sequence goes on along the minus strand of DAOTMJ010000039.1, from coordinate 16,374 downwards.
ACGGAGAGCAGACAACATGCTCCAGGAATGTATCGCTTCCGTCGTCCGGCGGAAGCATTTGACGCGGGAACAGGCCGCGAACGCCATGCGCGCGATCATGTCGGGCGAAACGGCGCCCGCGCTGATCGGCGGATTTCTCGTCGCGCTGGCCATGAAGGGCGAGACGGTAGACGAAATCACCGGATTCGCGGAAGTCATGCGCGCGATGGCGACGCGGGTGCCCACAACGCGACGTCCGCTGGTGGACACGTGCGGAACGGGCGGCGACCATTCCGGCTCGTTCAACATTTCGACGGCTGCGGCCTTCGTGGCGGCGGGGGCGGGCGTGGCGGTGGCGAAACACGGTAATCGCAGCGCAACGAGCCGGTGCGGCAGCGCGGACGTGCTCGAGGCGCTTGGCGCGAACATCGAGGCGGAACCCGAAACGGTAGGGCGCTGCATAGACGAGGCGGGGATTGGATTCCTGTTCGCGCGGAAATTGCACGGCGCAATGCGGCACGTCGCGCCGGTTCGGTCGGATCTCAAGATCCGGACCGTGTTCAACATCCTTGGCCCCTTGACGAATCCGGCGGGCGCGTGCGGGCAAATCATGGGCGTGTTCGACGCGTCGCTGGTCGAGCCGCTGGCGCAGGTGCTGGCGCAATTGGGATCGCGGCATGCCTTCGTGTGCGCCGGGTCCGACGGGTTGGACGAATTGACGCTTTCGGGGCCGTCCCGCGTAGCCGAAGCGCATGACGGCACGATTCGCTGCTACGAAGTGGACCCCCGCGCGTTTGGGCTGGCCCGTGCCGGGCGCAACGCAATCCTCGGCGGCGATGCCGAAACCAACGCCGCGATTCTGAAGCGCGTCCTGCGGGGGGAACGCGGCCCGCGCCGGGATATTGTGTTGTTGAATGCCGCGCCGGCGATCATCGCGGGTAAAATGGCGGAAAAGTGGGATGACGGAATCGCGGTGGCGGCGGCCTCGATAGACTCCGGCGCCGCATGGACCGCGCTGCAACACATGATTCGGTTGAGCCATGGTTCTTGACGCGATTTGTGCAAACAAACGCGCGGAAGTCGAACGCGCAAAAACGGAAGCGTCCCTGTCCCGGCTGGTGGAGGCGATGTCTTCTATCGAACCGCCACGCGGGTTCCATGCGGCTTTGCGCTGTCCGGGAATGAGTCTGATAGCCGAAATCAAGCGAAAATCACCCTCGAAGGGCGTCATGGCGGCGGGCGCGAATCCGGTCGAACTCGCGGGTTTATATGAACGATTCGGCGCGCGCGCGATATCCGTTCTGACGGACACGCAGTATTTCGACGGTTCATTGGAGGACTTGTCGAATGTCCGGCGGAACGTGAAAATCCCGTGTCTTCGCAAAGACTTCGTCCTGGATGAATACCAGGTTTACGAGGCGCGGGCGCATGGCGCGGACGCGATACTGCTGATCGTACGCATCCTGTCGGACGCGCAACTGAAGGATTATCTGGCGCTCGCGCATGAACTGGGCATGGACGCGCTGGTCGAAACGCACGACGAAGCCGAAATGGACCGCGCCGTCGCCGCCGGTGCGCATATTATCGGGATCAACAACCGCGACCTCGACACGCTGGCCATTGACTTGGAAACCACGCTGCGGCTCAAGCGGGTGGCGCCGGCTGGGCTGGCGCTGGTAAGTGAAAGCGGCATCCACACGCGCGATCACGTGCGGATGTTGGAAGATGCCGGCGTGGACGCGATACTGGTCGGCGAGGCATTGATGACGAGTCCGGACATTGCCGCGAAGATACGGGAGTTGCTGGGCAACGATGCGGATTAAAATTTGCGGAATTACGAACTACGACGACGCGATGACGGCATGTGACGCCGGCGCGGACGCGCTGGGTTTCGTGTTCGCGCCCGAGGCGCGCGCGCGAAACCGTTACATCGCACCCGACGCCGCCCTGCGCATCGTCGAAAAGATGCCGCCCTTCGTTGACGCCGTCGCCGTATGTGTGAACGAACCGCCGGAACGGTGGGCCGAGTACCTGTCGTTTCTCGACTATGTGCAACTGTGCGGCCAGGAACCGCCGGAAGACTGTGCCGGATTTCCCGGACGCCTGATCAAGGTGTTTCACGTGTTCGGGACCTTCGATCCGGGCGATGTGCGGGCGTATCCGGACGCCGCGATCCTTCTCGACGCCGGCGCACCGAACGCGCACGGCGGCACGGGGACGACGTGCGACTGGGATGTGGCGCGGCGTGTGGTTGAACTGGGCCGCCCGGTGATTCTGGCCGGCGGATTGACGCCCGAAAACGTGGCCGAAGCCATACGAACCGTCCGCCCCTATGCGGTGGACACATCGGGCGGCGTCGAGTGCGCCCCTGGAAAGAAAGATCATGAGCGAATCCGTGAATTCATCCGACAAGCCCGATTACCGCTATCCTGACGCGCGTGGACGCTACGGCGCGTACGGCGGCAAATACGTGCCGGAAACGCTGATGTGCGCGCTCGACGAACTCGAACGCGCCTACGCGGACGCCCAGGCCGACCCGGCCTTCCAGGCCGCGTTGCGCGATTATCAGGCCACATATATCGGACGCCCGACGCCGCTGTATTTCGCGAAGCGCTTTACTGACCATCTGGGGGGCGCGAAGGTGTATTTCAAGCGCGAAGATCTCGCGCACACCGGCGCGCACAAAATCAACAACGCGCTGGGCCAGGCGTTGCTCGCCCAACGGATGGGCAAGCGACGCCTAATCGCGGAAACCGGCGCGGGGCAACACGGCGTCGCGACGGCCACCGCCGCCGCGCTGCTCGGCCTCGAATGCGACATCTACATGGGCACGGAAGACATCGAACGGCAGAAATTGAACGTCTTCCGCATGCGCCTGCTCGGTTCGCGTGTGATCCCCGTTTCCTCCGGCAGCAAGACGCTCAAGGACGCGATCAACGAGGCGCTGCGCGACTGGGTGACGAATGTCGGCCACACCCATTATGTGCTCGGCACGGTGCATGGGCCGCACCCGTTCCCGCTGATCTGCCGCGATTTTCAGAGCGTCATCGGGCGCGAGGCGCGCCGACAGTTGTTCGACGCCGAAAAGCGCCTGCCGGACCTGCTTATCGCGTGCGTCGGCGGCGGCAGCAATTCGATCGGCCTGTTCTTCGATTTCCTCGGCGAACCGTCGGTCAAAATGATCGGCGTCGAGGCGGGCGGGCGCGGCATCGCGGGCGGCGAACATGCCGCGCGGTTCGCGGGTGGACGCGAAGGCATGCTGCAGGGCGCGTACAGTTTTGTCCTGCAGGACGACGACGGGCAGATCCTCGGCACGCACAGCGTCTCGGCGGGTCTCGACTATGCCAGCGTGGGGCCGGAACATGCCCACTTTTTCAAGAGTGGACGCGTCGAATACGTGTACGCGACGGATGACGAGGCATTGGAGGCCTTTCAACTTTCAAGCCGCCTCGAGGGAATTATCCCGGCGCTCGAAAGCGCCCACGCGATCGCGCATGCGGCGAAGGTCGTGCCCAAAATGCCCAAGGACGCCATCGTCATCGTAAACATGTCCGGACGTGGCGACAAGGACGTGCAGCAGGCCGCCCGGTTCATTCTGCCCGGCGAGGTATTTTGAATCATGGCTATTGCCGTCATGACAGGAATTTCCGGGGAAACTTCTTCTCGCGAGGAAGAGGTTTTCCAAGGCTTTGAACCCTTGACGAGATCGATCCATGAAGAATAATCGCATTGAAAAACGTTTTCAGGAACTGGCCCAGCGGCATGAACCGGCCTTTATTCCGTACATTACCGCGGGCGATCCGACGCTCGACGCCACGGAAGAACTCGTCGCTGAACTTGAACGCGCGGGATCGGATGTCATCGAACTCGGCGTGCCGTTTTCGGATCCTGTGGCCGACGGCGTCGTGAACCAGGAAGCGGCGCAGCGCGCCCTTGCCCATGGAACAAGCCTGCGCAAGATCATCGCGCGCGTGAAGAAGATGCGCGCTCGGACACAGGTTCCGCTGGTTTTGTTCACCTATGTGAACCCGGTGTTGGCATACGGCCTCGAGGCCTTTGCGAACGACGCAGCGGACGCGGGCGTGGACGGCGTGCTGTGCGTGGACCTGCCTCCGGAAGAAGCAGAGGGGTACAAGCGGCTGCTCGATGCGCGCGGCATCGCCACGATCTTTCTGATTGCGCCGACGAGTTCGCCGGAACGTATCGCGCTCATCGCACGGCAATCGAGCGGATTCATCTACTACGTATCACGAACCGGCGTGACCGGCGAACGCGCGGATATCGAAACGTCGGTGTCCGAAATGGTCGCCGCAATCAAGCGTCACGCATCGCTGCCCGTCGCGGTCGGCTTCGGCATTTCGACGCCGGAGCAATCCGCCGAGGTGGCCGGATACGCCGACGGCGTGATCGTGGGCAGCGCGATTGTCCGCCTGATCGGCCGGCTGGGCGATGTTCCCGACATGCCGTCGAAAGTCGGCGCGTTCGCGAAAACATTGGCCGATGCCGCCAAGTCCGGGAAATAGTCATGGATCGCCCGGGCATTGAACAGGCGATTGACGCCGCGCTGCATCTCGGCGCCGCCGAAGCGGAGATTTTCTTTGCGCGCAGCGTAGACCTTGAAATCGAAGTGGCGCGGAAACAGGTCGAGACGCTGGTGCGCGCGGAATCCATCGGCATCGGCGTGCGCGTGTTCACTCCGGACAAGCGCCTCGGTTTCGCCTACACCAGCGGGGACGACGCCGGCATCGCTCAGGCCGTGGCGGCGGCCTGCGAAAACGCGCGGATCGACGAACCGGATGAATTCAACGGATTGCCGGACGAAGCCGCCGTTTCGGACGACGATTGGGCCGAAGAAGATTTTGCCGCGATACCGGTGGCGCGCAAGGTGGACGCCTGCCGCGCCCTGGAAGATCGCGTGCTCGCCGCCGATGCCCGGATCAGCCACATTCAGAAGGCCGCCTATCACGACAGTCGAATCGAATGGACCGTGGCGAATTCGCGCGGCCTTTTCCGCTCCTATCGCATGGCGCACGCGTCCTGTTCGGTTGTGGCCGCCGCGGCCCAAGCCGGTTGCGATTCCGAAATGGGATGGGAATTCGACGTGGCGCGCCGGTTCGATGCGCTTCGGTGGGATTGGGTGGGCGACACGTGCGCCACGCGCGCCACGCGCCTGTTGGGCGGCAAGCCGTGTGCGGGCGGACGTATGCCGGTCGTTTTCGACCCGTATGTCGCGACACAGTTCCTTGGCGTGATCGGCGCGGCCTTCATGGCCAACAACGTGCTGAAGGGCAAGTCGCTGTTTGCAAACCGGATGGGCGACGATGTCGCGTCGGCCCATGTGACCATCACGGACCGCAACGATTTGCCGGAGGGGATCAACCGCGCGCCGTTCGACGGAGAAGGCGTGTCTGCGGCGGCAAAGCCCATCGTCGAAGACGGTGTTTTGCGCGGCTATCTGCACAACGCATATACAGCCCGCAAAATGGGCGCTTCCGTCACGGCCAACGCAATGCGCGGCGGCGGGTTTCGTTCGACGCCCGAAGTCGGGCCGTCGAACGCGTATCTCGTCCCCGGCGAAGCGACGCCGGAATCCCTGTTCGCGGCCGCGGGCAACGGGTTGTACATTACCGACGCCATGGGCGTCCACACCGCCGATCCGATTTCGGGCGATTTCAGTTTCGGCGTGGCGGGTCTCGCCATCGAAAACGGGCAGCCGGCCAGCCCTGTTCGCGGCGTCACGCTGGCCGGAAACATCAAGGATCTGCTGATGGGTATCGTGGGTGTCGGTTGCGACCTTCGCTTTTTCGGTCCCTACGGCGCGCCGTCATTTTTAATTTCTGAAATCATGATCGCCGGTTGTTGATGGAGGTATCGTGAAAGCCACGCTTGATTGTCTGGAATGTTTGGTCGCGCAAGCGCTGCGCGCGGCACGCGTGGCGACGGACGACCCCGCGTCGCAACGCGAGATTCTGAACCGTGTCGCCGCCCATGTGCCCTTGTGCGATCTCGACAAGTCCCCGGGGGAGTTGTCGCTGTTCATTTACGATACCGTCCGGGTGGTCACCGGTATCGCGGACCCCTACCGGGAGATCAAGCGGGCGCAAAATGAAGCCGCGCTTGCGCTCGAACCGGAACTGCGCGCATTGGTGGCCGATGCCGCCGATCCGCTGGCCGCGGCGCTCTACCTGTCGGCGGCCGGTAACATCATAGACCTCGGCGTCCGGCACGCCGGCAGAATTGACGTTCGCGCCACCGTCGAAGAGGTCATGCGCGAAGGGTTCGCGATCGATCACACCCCCGCCTTGCGCGAATCCCTCACGCGATCCCGCGATCTGGTCTTCCTGCTCGACAATGCGGGCGAAATCGTTTTCGACAAGATTCTCATCGAAGAACTGTTGAAACATACCCGCGTCACGGCCGTCGTCAAGGCCGCGCCCATCCTCAACGACGTGTTGCGCGAAGACGCGGAGCACGTGGGACTGGCGTCGTTGTGCGAAGTGATTGACAACGGCGGCGCATTCATCGGATCGCCGCTGGGGCTTGTGCCGCCTGCGTTCATTGATCGTCTCCGCCGCGCGGACATGCTGGTGGCCAAAGGCCAGGGAAACTATGAAACCCTCGACGAATTTCCCGGCGACGTGTTTCTCATCCTTCGCGCGAAGTGCGAAGCCATCGCTGCCCACATGGGCGTAAAATACGGCCAAGTGGCCCTGATTTCGACGCGAATGAAGCGCGCCTGACCCCGTTTGCAAAACCCAAAGCCGTCTTACCGGTCGGGACCCACGGGCAGATTGTCGAAGGGGCTGGCGGAAAATCCAAGAATGTCCCGCATGTTGGGCAAGGCGGGATTCGATCCGGCGATACGCCACGCGCCGTCCTCTTCAATGAATGTGAGCGTGGTTTCGCCGCGGTTTTCACGCGGAAACCACGCCGGCATGTCCGCGATGCGTCCGCCGGGATCGCTGACGGCATAACCGGAAAAACGGCAGTAGATCAGCACCTTGACCTGTTTGCCGCCGGCGTATTCGGAAAAATCCCATTGCCGGATTTGCCGGTCCATGCGACAGGCGTTGTAATGCTCGAAGAACCACTGATACGCCCGCCGGACATACAGGACGCGCCAGCCCGTTGCGTCTTCATAATTTGCCGAGTAGACATCCATGACGCCGTCGAGATTCTCGGCGCGAAACGCCGCGTCCAGCGCCTCGATTTGCCGCGCGACGGCGAGGGCGATCGGTTGATGATCCGCGCCAAGGCCGGCGGACGGCATCCACCATGGCGCCGGATTCGGCGGCGGGGCGGGCGCGGCGGCCACGGGCTGGCTCTGGGCAAAGCCCAACAGGGGGCCAATGACCACTTCCTCGGCAATCCGGCTTTCGACATTGCTCAAAGCAAGGTATTCCCCGTAATTGACGATCCCCTCGAAGGGTTCCTTGTCCTCGGTCAACGCCGTCACGGCGTAGGCGATCGTCTGCGCGGGATCCGCTGCGGCATCGAGGTAACGCCGGCTCTCCGCGCTTCCCATGGCAAGGGTCCAGCGCATATCGGGCAGCAGGCGCCGGTAGACCTTGTACGTCAAGTCGCCCTCCCGGAACGGCCAGGTCACCAGCACGCCGTCCTCCTGGCGCCGGGCCTCGAATCCGCGCACGGGCGCGGGCACGGCGGCCACCTTGAAGGTCTGCGGTTCGAGGTCGTTCTCGCGGGTGTTCATGATGAACAGGCCCCGCCCGACATTGGCGATGAACGCCGTGCCTTCGCCGTCGGGCTGGTAATAGCGGCCGAGCAGTTCGCGCCAGCCTTCGACGGATGGTTGTGTGCCCGGCGGCACGATGACCTCGAACGATTGCGAAGCGGCTTCGGTGCTGATGGCCGACAAGATCGGGATCCAGTAGTGGCGCCCTGAATTCGGGATCAGTTCGGCGATCTGTCCGGGGCGTTCCATTCCATAGGCGGCATGTATCAGATTTCCCGCGTCCAGCACCGCATCGGCGTCGCGCAGCGTAACGTGAAAATCCTGGGGCGTGCGCGCAAGGCCCGCCTGATAGGCCACACGGGTCTTTTTGTCCACGAATTCCTTGCGCGCGATCAGGCCGAGATCCAGGATCTGGCGCAAGGCGGGCTCGATGGACTCGTCCCAATGGCCGCGGGCCGCGCCGAACCACAAATCCGCGCCCGCGGCAAACGAATACACCGTTGCGCCGGTCATGGCGCCGTCGAGGATCATCGCGCGATAAAGGGCGGACGGCATGTTGGCGGGTGGATCGGCCATTCCGACGATTCCGGGCGCGATGAATCGCGCGTCCCGGTACCATGCCGAATCCGGACCGATGCCCCATTGGCCCGCCGCGCCTTCAAGCCACATGCCCATCAGCGCCGAAATCTGGGGGATCACATGCGCGCCCCGGCATGCCGCAATCGGCACGATGTACGGCGCGCATTCCCGCATACGCTGGTACAACGGCAGGCACGACTCGTTGGCCATCACGCGCAGCCAGCGGATTTCATCGAGTGAAATGGCGTAGAACCGCCCGTACCGCGCGGCCAACTCGATGCCGTCCGCCAGCCATTTTACGATCGGCGCCGGACCCAGTGATTCCGTTGTGCCCGGCGGCGGATATTCTTCAAAGGGGATGTCGGCAGCCTGAATGCCCTTGACGCACGTGAACTCGCTCAACAATTCCTCGATGCGGCCCAACGGATGATAAACCGCCGTGCGTCCGTCGCCGATGCGAATGGCCACGGGCACATCCGCATCTTGTAACGCCATCAAGAGACGCCGAAACCATGCATGCCGGGACGCGGCATCGGGGCCGCGCGCTTCGACCTGTATCGCCGACAACGTGTGTAAATCCCCCGGCAGTTGGTTCCATGCCTGGATAACGAGTTGCGCGTAGGCGCCGGTGTCGAGGGATTCGTCGCCCGGATGTTGGAAGAGGAAAAGGGGATGGTCCGGGCTTATTTCGAGGCAAAGCGGGGGGTAATCCGCCCAAGCAACGGCGGCGAATAGTACGGCAAGGACACCAAGTCCATCGCAAAGATATTTATTTGTGTTGGTACGCACGGCCCGGCCATTGTATGCAAAAGCCTGTCAATTCACAAAAAGCGTCATCCATCCGTGATATACCCGAAAGGCCGTAAAGGTTTCGCGTGCGCGGGGTTGTTTTCAGGATGCCGGTGGAACAAAATGAAGCCCTCGGAGAAAAGGAGGAGGTGGTCGCATGGGCAAGGCAGTAGCGTTGGTAACGGGCGCGAGCCGGGGTATCGGACGCGGCATTGCGCTCGAACTGGCGGCCCGCGGGTACGATATCGCCGCGATGGCGACGCGGTTGGAAGGACCGTTGCGGGAAACGGCCGCGCGCATCGAGGCGCTGGGCGCGCGGTGCCTGCCGGTCATTGGCGATCTGGCGGACCTCGCCTGTCACGCCAGCCTGCTCGACGAGGCGCTGGCCGCGTTCGGGCGCATTGACCTGCTGGTGAACAATGCGGGCGTCGCGCCGGCCACGCGGCTCGATATTCTCGATACGACGACGGAAAGTTACGACCGTGTGATGGGAATCAATCTTCGCGGACCGTTTTTTTTCACGCAGCGGGTGGCGCGGCAGATGATCCGGCAGACACATGACGACTCGGCGTCACGACCGTCCATCGTGTTTATCACGAGCATCTCGGCGGATACCGCCAGCCCGAACCGCGCGGAATATTGTGTCAGCAAAGCCGGCCTGAGCATGGTCGCGCGGAATTTCGCCGTGCGCTTGGCCGAGTACGGCATCAATGTGTACGAAATCCGACCGGGCATCATCGCCACCGACATGACCGCCGGCGTCAGGGAAAAATATGATCGCCTGATTGCCGATGGGTTGCTGCTCCAACCGCGCTGGGGAACGCCCGAAGACATTGGAAAGGCCGTGGCCGCGCTGGCCGAAGGCGCATTTGGATATGCGACCGGCGCCGTCATTGAAGTCGGCGGAGGATTTGGCGTCAAACGATTGTAAATGGGGAACCCGGCCAATCCCACGCGGATGCGACGGATTACCCGGGCGTCCTCCATGATATGGATTTTCCAACAGCAGAAAAAATGAACCGTATTCTCGATCGGAGCATGCGCGCCGCCCGCTGGCGGGTCAAGGGTCTGCTTGGCCTCCCGCGCACGATCCGGGTTGAAATTTGCTGGCGTCTGGGCGATGAAATCATGGCGCTTCCGGTTTACGGCGGACTCCGAAAGGCGTTTCCGGATTGCCGGATCGCCGTGTCGTGCAACTTTCCCGAACTGCTCGAGGGCAATCCCGCGGTGGACGCGGTCAATGAGCGCATGACGCCGGACCGTTGCATCCTGTTGCGCAGCGGGCCGCGCACGGAAATCCGTATCGCGCATTACGCGCGCCTGGCGGGCATTCCAATACCGGCGGAACGTCCGCGGCTCCATTTGACGGACTGGTCCGCGCCGTCCGTCGCGCGATACGGCGGGCGTTTCGTGGCGGTGGCGCCGGGCGCCTCGTGGGCGATCAAGCGTTGGCCCCTGGATCGCTGGCGCGCGCTGTGCGAAATCATCGAGGCGTACGGCTTCCCGGTCGTCGAATTGGGCCGCAACGACGAGCCCATCGGGGTTCGACATTCGTTGATGGGGCAAACGACGGTTCGCGAAGCCGCCTGCATTCTTCATGCGGCGCGGCTGCTTGTTTGCTGCGATTCGGGACTGATGCACCTTGCCCGCGCGGCCGACACGCCCGTGGTGGCATTGTTCGGACCCACGAATCCCTCTATACTCATGCCCGGCGATGACGGCCTGAAGGCCATTCTGAGCGAGGAGCCGTGCCAGGGATGTTGGAACAACGGCCAGACCGAAGCGGCGCCGGGGCATTGCATCCGGGGCCGGCCAACCTGTCTCGAACGCATAACCGTGGACGAAGCATGGGCGCGTGTGCAGCCGTTGCTAACATAAAAGGCTTTTCGGCAGGGAACTCAAAGAACAAAATGGCCACTGCGATCGTTGGTCAAGTCATCTTTGCCTTTGACGTCCCTTTGCCGGACACGTCCAAATTCCTCATGCTGCCGGGAAACACGTGGTGAAAGTCCTTTTTTTGACACTCTATCCCGACGTGGCCGCGAGTTCGCGGTACCGGGTGGCGCAATTCGTGCCGTATCTCGAATCGCGCGGCATTTCATGCACGGTTGCATGCCCGCTGACGGCTCCCGAATGGGACGCGCTTACCGGGCCGAACCGGCGGCATCGTCCCTTCTGGTATCACGCGCGCGAAACGGTTCGCCGCGTCGGCCAAATCCTCGGCGCGCGCCGTTATGATGTGGTCTTCGTCCAGAAGGCCATCATGACCGCATACGTCCGGGGGTTGCCGGAATTGCTGCGCGCGCAGGCGCGCCGGCTCGTTTACGACATGGACGATGCGGTTCATCTCGCGCCGCCGCACCCGTTGCCCCCCGTCTGCCGCCCCATCGAGGATCGCAGCCAGATCCTCCGCCTGTTCGCGATGGCCGACCTTGTGCTCGCGGGCAACGCATGGCTGGCCGAAGCGGCGAAAGGCGCCGGCGCGCGTGTCGAACATTTCCCGACAGTCGTGGACACGAACCGTTTTACTCCCGGCCCGCCGCAGGACGCGTTCCGCATCGGCTGGATAGGCAATGCGAGCACCACCGTATGCCTCGCGCCCGCCGCCGGGGCATTGGCGGCGATGCGGGGATCCGTGCGGCTGGTCGGCGCGGATGCGGCGCGCGTGCCATTCGACGGCGCCGAAGTCGCGCCGTGGTCGCTCGATCGCGAACTCGAAACGATCCGATCCTTTTCCGCCGGCATCATGCCGCAACCCAAGGAAGAATGGATGCGCGGCAAATGCGCGCTCAAGGCGTTGCAATACATGGCCTGTAGCGTGCCCTGCGTGGCGACGCCGTTCGGTGCGGTTCTCGAATTCATGCGCCATGACGAAAACGGGATCTTTGCGGACAACGATGCGGAATGGCTCGATGCCTTCGCCCGCCTGCGCGACCCCGCGCTACGCCGGCGTATCGGTGAAGCGGGCCGCGCCACCGTCGAAGAACGCTACGCGCTATGCGATGCCGCGCCGCGCCTGCTCGGCCTGCTGAGGTCGCTGCCATGATGCGTGTCTGTTATGTCATCCCCTCGCTCGAAATCGCTGGAACCGAACGGCAACTGTTGTATCTGTTGCAGGGCCTCGCAAGGGATTGCGATTTGACCGTTGCATGCACAAACCGCGCCGGCGCGCTGGCCGGCGAAGCGCGCCGCGCCGGCGCGCGCGTCATGGAATTGGGCGTGTGCAGTGGATGGGATCCGTCGGCGTGGTGGAAATTGCGGCGTGTCTTCGAGGCGCACCGCCCGGACGTGGTTCACTCGTTTCTCTTCGGGTTCGATCTGTATGCGAATCTGGCCGCAAGACAGACCGGCGTGCCGGTCGTGATTTCGAGCCGCCGTCAACTCGCTACTTGGAAAAAGAGGCGGCACCTGTTCATCCAGCGCCGGGCGAATCAATGGGTGGATTGCGTCGTCGCGAACAGCCGCGCCGTGGCCGAATTCGCAATCGCGCAGGAACGGGCCGATCCGCGCCTGTTCCGCATCATTCCCAACGGAATCGCGCCGGACCTGTTCATACGCCGTGCCGATCCGCATGGGTTGCGTCCGCGATACAACATTCCCCCTTGCAGCCGGGTGGTAGGAATCGTCGCGAATTTCAGCCCCGTGAAAGACCACGGCCTGTTTGTCCGCATGGCCGGGGAATTGCGGCGAAGACGCGCCGACGTGCACTTCCTCATGGTCGGAATTGGCCCGCTTGTACAATCCGTCGAAAGCAATCTTCGCGCCCGCGGATTGTCCGATTGCTTCACGCGCGTGGCCAGCATTGCCGACATCGCGGACCTGTACGCGCTGATGGATGTCTCGGTGCTTTGCTCGAAAGCCGAGGGGTTTCCAAATGCGATCCTCGAGTCCATGGCCGCCTCGCGGCCGGTCGTCGCGGCGGCTGTCGGCGGCATTCCAGAACTGATCGCGGACGGCGACACGGGCCGCCTGATCGCTTCGCGCGATCCGGGCGCTTTCGCCGATGCCGTCGAATGGGTCTTGGACCATCCTGAAGAAAGCCGGGCCATGGCCGCGCGGGGCGCCTCGTTCGTGCAAGATCACTTCAGCGTCGAGCGCATGGTCGAAGGCTACCGCGCGCTTTACGCGGAATTCCTCGAACAAACCCGCTGGAAGGATCGCTAATCATGTGCGGGATCTGCGGAATCATCCATGCACGGCGCGACGACCGCGCCGATCTGGAGGCGGTCGCGCGCATGAACGACGCCATGATCCATCGCGGTCCCGACGACGCCGGCGTCTGGCGCGGAGGCCATGCCGCGCTTGCGATGCGGCGGCTGAGCATCCTCGACGTGCCCGGCGGCCATCAGCCCATGACCAACGAGGATGGAACCGTCGTTGTCGTGTTCAACGGGGAGATTTACAATTTTCAGGAACTCCGCGCCGACCTCGCGGCGCGCGGCCATGTATTCCGCACGCAAAGCGACACCGAGGTCATCGTGCATGCCTACGAGCAATTCGGCGACGCCGCGCTGGAACGCTTCAACGGCATGTTCGCGTTCGCGCTGTACGATGCCGCACGGGATCGGCTGCTTGCCGCCCGCGACCGGCTCGGCATCAAGCCGCTGTTTTATGGATTGAACGGCGAAACGCTTGCCTTTGCGTCGGAACTGGGCGCGCTTCGGCAATCGCGCCTGTTCTCCGGCGACGTGAACCCCGCCGCGATTGACGCCTATTTTACGTTCCTCTACATCCCCGCGCCGGACACCGTTTATTCCGGCGTGCATAAACTCCGCCCCGGCGAGAAACTCATCTTCGAGAAAGGCCGATTGACGCTTGAGCGCTATTGGAGGCCCGCATTCGCGCCCGATCCGAAATGGACGCTCGACAACGCCGCGGAAGCGTATCGAGCCCTGTTGGAAGACGCCGTGCGTTTACAACGGATCAGCGACGTCCCGCTGGGCGCGTTCCTCAGCGGGGGGATGGACTCGTCGAGCGTCGTCGCGATGCTCGCGGGCATGAGCGCGCAGCCGGTCAAGACCTTCACGATCGGTTTCGACGACAAGGCCGCCGACGAAACGCCCTATGCGCGCATTGCCGCGAAACGGTTCGGCACGGATCACACCGAAGCGGTTCTTCATCCCGACATGGCCGGCATCGCACCGCAATTGATGGCGCATTTCGGCGAACCGTTCGCCGATTCCTCCGCCGTGCCGATGTGGTGCGTCTCGCGCCTTGCCCGGCAACAGGTGACCGTCGCGCTGTCCGGCGACGGCGGCGACGAACTTTTTGCGGGATATACCTGGATGCACAACGCCCGCCGCGTCCAAGCATACCGGCGCGTGCCGCCCGCTTTGCGGTCGCTGATAGATGCGGCGCTGCATCTTGTCCCCTCATCGCCGGCGATCACCAAACTGCGCCGGTTCAGCCGGGATGCGTGGCTCGACGAACGGGCCGCGTTCCGCCGCCGCGAAACGTGCCTCGACGCGGATGCGCGCGCCGCGTTGTATCGAACGGGTTTCGCCAACGCCGTTGCGCAAAACGCCGTGGACCGCTTTTCGGAACATGCCGGCGACGGGCCGCGCAATTTCGATGATTGGATGCTGTATCAGGACACGGTCATGTATCTTCCGGACGACATCCTCGTGAAAGTGGACCGCATGAGCATGGCGCATTCGATCGAAGCCCGCGTGCCGTTGCTCGACCACCGCCTCGTCGAATTCGCCGGCACGCTGCCCTTTGGATTGAAATATGCCGACGGCGTCTCGAAACGCGTCGCCAAACACGCCTTACGCGGGATCCTGCCCCCCGAATTGCTCGCCCGGCGCAAACGGGGATTCGCGATACCCATCCATCGCTGGTTCCGCGAAGATCTCCGGCGTCATTTCGCCGAAATGGTTTTGACAAACAATGCCCGATGCACAACTTTTCTGAACCAGAACGCCGTCCGCGCCCTTTTTAGACGCCACGACGCCGGTCATGAAGACAACGGCCACGCCCTGTGGGCCATCCTCATGTTCGAACACTGGCTGCACCTTTGAACCCGCCGGTTGTACCGGTCAGGGGGCCTCACACGGCGCGACGGGGAAACGGGCAATCCAAGGACGCCGACTCGCCATGGAGGCACGGCCGAGGGACGGCGCTGCGAAAAAAGTCCATAACGTATTTGTCACTCCATATTCGGTAACGATAACAGGGTCTTTGAGAGTACCGAGTTCTTGAGACAGAAGGATGAGAACTTCCAGGAAGATTGGCACTTCCGGGCAATTTCATATCGGATCAAGCAACAAGATCTTGTGTTGAAATTGAAAATGGCCGCTTTGTAGCGCCGATTTCCAAATCGGCCTGTCGTGTTTCAGCAAGCCGATTTGGAAATCGGCGTTACATTCCGAGACCTTCACGACTCCGAGAACACGGTACTCTCAAGCAGGGTCTATTCCATGCAAAAAAGATCCGCCGCCGACCTGCCCCTTCGGCCTTGTTTTTTTGCTTGCCAATATCGGGAAAGACGTGGTATTCTTGAATTGGAAAAGTCGCGCGGGCGGCTAACCGGCAAGGGGCCACGGCGCAGCCAAAAAAACAAGGATTTGAACGGTCGCTTTTTCTTCACGAAGTGACCGGTGCAGTGCAGTTGCAGGATTGTGCGCGGAAACCGGCGCGGAACGGTATGAACCGGCCGGCGTACGGCGGACTGTCGAGGCTGTCCGGAAGGGTGGGACAGACTGTCCAGGCTGTCCTTGGAGTTTGTGCATTTTAATCCGATGGACTTTATGCATAACCGCAGAGGACACCCCTCCCATGGGGTCTTACGAAGGGCAGGTTAGTCCCGTAGGGACGGTTTGACTGTAGCCCAGGAGGAACTCCAGGGACACGGGAAAAACCGAACGATAGTCCCGTAGGGGCGTGTGAAAGGGCGAGCGTAAAAGCAAGCCTATTTGACCATTGTATGTTTTCGAACAAGGGTAAAACGACACGGGCTCGAATGCGACGAGCGATGCACAGGGAACGGAATGATAGGCTTCAAACGTCCCTACGGGACTACGCTGACACCGCCGCAAGATCCCAGGACTGGCGTCCTGGGCTATTCTCAAGGCGTCCTTCCGGGACTTCGTGTCGAACACCGTCTCATTCGACCAATCTAAAAAAACATCCTCTCTGTCCAAATGGCGGCTTGCAGAAAGCCATTTTGAGTAAATGGACAACGATTTTTTCGGGAAAACGTTCTGGGGACACCTCTTCGTCGCGATGAAGAAGAAGGGTCCCCGATCAATCGTATTTTTGGACCGCTCTGCCATGCGGATTCGAGTTTGGAATCGCCTGGCCCGGACATTCATGTCCTGTTTTCCATCTGCGTG
>DAOTMJ010000038.1 GCA_035450225.1 Candidatus Hydrogenedentota bacterium | reverse complement strand
CAGGGCTTGCAGGGGACTTTCGCCCCTTAGATTCGCGCCATGCTTGGCACACAACGAGGGGCCGCCCCGCAGGGGTCAGTGCGGGGCGGCTTGTGGGAATGCAGGTGGGAAGACCACGAGCAGGAATGGCGGTTTACGATTCGTTCGCCAGAAACTTGTTGAAACGTTGCTGTACAACGTCCCACGTTTTGTCAATGTTGGCGTTGACCTCCGGATTCAGGGCGTTTAGCGATCCGAGGATGTTGCGCGCTTCCGCGATGCCTTGCTGGACGGCGGCCCCGATAAAATCCACGAACTGCGTGCGGGCCTCGTCGTCCGCCAGATCCTTGTGGCGTTCCCGCCATTTTCCGAAAGCGCCGAGGGCGAAATCCGCGATGCGGTTGCCGGTTGCTTCCGGCGACGTGTCAAGAGGCGCATTGTCGGGGAGGCCGAGGGCCGTGCGCGCATCGTCCACCACGGCGCGCAGCCGATCCAGTGCCCGTTCCACGACCACGTTCATGGCCTGATCCGGACTGATCGGATCGCCTTTACCCAGCGTCAGGAGATCTTTTCGCGATTCAACTTTCAGTTCGCGCGGAATGATGCGCGGCTGTGGCCGGTTTTCCGTCAAAACGCCTGCCGGCCGTGATACGTCTGCAACCGTACCCAACATGACCTATCCCTCCCTTGGCCGCGCCCGGAAGCGCGTCCGTGTCTATCCCACATGAATTTCAACCGTCGCTGCTGCTATTATCGGCAGTCATGCGGCACAACTTTAGCGCATAAACGGCGATTGTTCCGCAATCACCGCACAGGGAGAAATCGCGAATGACAAAATCTATTTCGATATGGGCTTTTTGCCTGCTGGCGGTTCTGGCCGCGCCCCCCTCCCAGGCGGCGGATCGTTCGCCGTCATGCCTTCGCGAAGCCGTCTCGCCCGCATGGTCGCTGAGGGCATCCCAGCGGGAAATGATCGTGTCCGTCTCGCCGGTTCGGCAGACTGTGCAACTGTTCAGTTCCAGCGCCATGCTGCTCGGCGCGGGCATTGACGCCATGGTCAACGAAAAACACCTGAAAGCCGTGCGCGCGGCGCTGGGGGATTACGATGCGGGCAAGACGTTCGAGGAGGCGCTGACGTCGAGGCTTTCGCAGGCATTGCCGCAGGGCTTGGCGCGCGTGTCCCCGCTGACCACCACGGCCGGCTTCAAGGACGATCGCGAGGCGCAGCAAGCCCGTTTCCAGGGCCTTGCCCGAAGCGGGCACGACGTCCTGCTTGATCTGAAAATGACCTACGGCATTTTCGGTTATGAGGGGCTGCTGGTCGCAAGGATCGAGGGACGCCTGACGCGGCTGGCCGATCGCCGAGCCCTTTGGTCCGGCGTGTTCGTGGTATCCGCGGACCCGGTTCTCGCGAACACGACAATCAAGGATCCCACCAAACAGATGGGCGCCAATCTCGCCCATCCCCGCCTGACGGTTGAAAAGGACGCCGTGGCCCGGTGGACCGGCGACGGCGGCGCGACGATTCGCGCTCGGTTCGAGGACGCGGTGGATGGCGCGGTCTCCGCCCTGCTGTGCGGCCTGGGGCTGGCTACGGAGGCGAAAGGCGAGTATCAACTTGGGCTGGTCTCGATGGGACGGAAACGTTTCACCGAAGCCGATGAACATTTCCGCCGCGCCATCTCCCTGAATCCTGCATGGCCCGAACCCCGCAATGCGCGGGCGGTGAATCTCGCGCGCAACAAACAGATTGACGATGCCATGGCAATCTGCGCCGAATTAACGAAAAGTCATCCCGATTTCGGGCCGGCTTGGTTCAACTTGGCGTGGTGGAACGCCGTGCAGAAAAAGGACGCCGCCACGGCGCGTCCCCTTTATGAAAAAGCGCTCGCGCTCGGCATGCCGGCCGATCCGAAACTGGACCGCTTGCTGCTCCTACCACGCTGAAAAACGGTGGCGTCTGCTGTTTGGGCCCCTGTTTTTCAACCGGCGAGGGGAAAAACGTCATTCCGATGCGTTTTTCGGCCCATGCAACGTAGATGGTCTGAACGGTTGGGTTTACACCTTGTTGAAAGAATAGTGTCTTAGCCTTGCCTATCAGATATTTATTGACATTTTCGGCCAAAAAAGAATTTCCTTAAATCATTGTCATTCAATGAGATATATCCTTTTGCCGAAATTCAACTTGTGAAAACATGGTTCTTCACATCCTTGTGGATAACTTGTGGAAATCCGTTGAAAAAAAGGCTCGGCTTTTTCCCGACTATCTGGAAATTCGAGTTTATGGAATCAATCCAAAAGGGAATCCATCAAATTCGGGTATCGGCTGTGTGAATTACTCGTTGCCGCAGGCATTCCGCAAGGGCGATCCCCGCGCTGACCGAGGCATTGAGGTTGCCGATTTTGCCGGGCAACGGGATGCGCAGTTGAAAATCGGCCTGTTGCCTGACCAGCCGGCGAACGCCTTTGCCTTCACCGCCGATGATAAGCACGATCCGTCCGGTAAGATCGGCTTTCCATATTGGGGTGGGCGCATCCGATTCAAGCACGGCGGCCCACCACCCCGCTTTTTTAAGCAAGTCCAACGCCCGGACAAGATTGGCGGCTTCAACGAGGTCCAGATGCTCCATGCCGCCTGCCGCGCTTTTGACGGCCACCGGCGAAACAGGGGCCGAGCGATCCTTGGCAAACAGGACGCCGCACGCGCCGCAGGCCGCCGCGGATCGAACGATGGCCCCGAAGTTCCGTGGATCGACCACGCCGTCAAGGGCCACGAGAATCGCGTCGGACGGCACGGGCCGCTCAATCCATGTTTCCGCGCGCCAGATCGGCAGCGGATCGGCCTGAAGCAGCACACCCTGATGGACGGAGTCCGGCAAAATGCGGTCCAGTTCCGCGCGCGGGCATGTTTCGACGGGGATTCCGGCGGCCAACGCCCGGATCGCTTCAAGCCCTGCGGCTTCTTTCGCCAGCTTGAGCCGGTGCGCCTTGCGCTTTCCGGCGCGCAGACATTCCAGCACGGGGATCCGCCCGGGCACCCATTCCATGAAATAAAACTCCCGGTCCTGTCATCCCGATGCGCCGGTCACAGCGCCGGCAAAAACGGCAGCCATTGGCGGACGATCGGACCTATAACGGGAATGTTCAGATAGGCCGACGCCAGCGCCACTATCACCAGAAAAACGATCAAGGCCACCAGTTTTCCGATGATGGAACCGCTGCCGGAGGCCGCGCCGGGTCCCAATTTCCCCTTCTTTTCGAGGTCCTGGGCCTTTTTCGTGAAAAGTTCGTTCTTTTGCCGGCACTCTTCGCTGCAAAAACTTCCCGTGGGTCCCTTTACGACACATTGCCCGCAGACGGGCTTGCCGCATTGCTTGCAGCGCGCCACCGCCTCCACCGCCGAGTGATTGATGCAACCCGATGCCACACCGCCCAGCATGATCCGTCCCTCCTTCCAATTCAGCCCAATCGCACGGTTACTGTCAAGAGTACGATTTCTTGGTTCGCAAAATCCATGCGCGGCGCGCGGATATTGTGATCCAACAAACTGAAACGCAGGTCAATCCCGCGTCTTGGACGCAATCTCGCCCTTGATTCGGTCAATGAAACGGTCGAGGCCCATTCCGCCGAGGTCGCCCTGCCGGCGATGGCGCACGGAAACACCGCCCGATCCGCGTTCGCGATCGCCGACGACGAGCATGTAGGGGATTTGCATCGTTTGGGCGTCGCGGATCTTGTACTTCATGGTTTCGGAACTCAAATCCGCCTCGGCGCGAATGCCGGCCTCGCACAAACGTCCCGCGGCCTCGCGCGCATAGTCATTCAGCCCGTCCGCCACGGGAATCACCATGGCTTGCACGGGCGCCAGCCACACGGGAAACGCGCCCGCGAAATGTTCGATCAGAATGCCCAAGAACCGCTCGATAGCGCCGTAGATGACGCGGTGGACCATGACCGGCCGGTGGGCCGCGCCGTCCGAACCGATGTATTCGAGGGCGAATTTCTCCGGCATCGCGAAATCGAGCTGGATCGTCGCGCATTGCCAGGATCGCTTGAGACTGTCGCGGACGTGGAAGTCAATTTTGGGACCGTAGAACGCGCCATCGCCCTCATTGATCTTGAAGGGCAATCCCTTGGCTTCGAGGGCCTTGCGGAGACTGTCGGTCGCAACATTCCACATTGCGTCGGTACCGATCGAATTTTCCGGGCGCGTGCTCAATTCGATACTGTATTCAAGGCCGAAGATGCCGTAGACGTAATCAACGAAATCAATAATCCCGATCACCTCGTCCTGGATCTGGTCCTCGGTCATGAAGATATGGGCGTCGTCCTGCGTGAACATCCGCACGCGCGTCAGACCGTGCAACACGCCGGATTTTTCGTGGCGGTGGACAGTGCCGAGTTCCGCCCATCGCAAGGGCAGGTCGCGGTAACTGCGCATGCGGCTTTTGTAGACGAGCATTCCGCCGGGGCAATTCATCGGCTTCACGGCGAAATCCCGCTCGTCAATTTGCGTGAAGTACATGTTCTCCTTGTAGTGGTCCCAATGCCCGGACTGTTCCCACAGGCTGCGGTCGAGGATAAGCGGCGTGCGCAGTTCGCCGTATCCGCGCTTGCGATGCTCCTCGCGCCAGAACGCGAGCAGTTCGTTCATCACAATCATGCCCTTCGGATGGAAGAACGGAAAGCCGGGGCCTTGCTCGTGAAAACTGAACAGATCGAGTTGTTTGCCGAGTTTGCGGTGATCGCGTTTTTCGGCCTCCTCGATGCGCTTGAGGTGTTCGTCGAGATCGCTCTTCTTTGTGAACGCCGTGCCGTAAATCCGCTGGAGCATCGGACGCGACGAATCCCCGCGCCAATACGCCCCCGCGACGCTCATGAGTTTGAAGGCCTTGATCCGGCCTGTCGAAGGAACATGCGGTCCGCGGCACAGATCGATGAACCCGCCGTTTTCGTAGAAGGTTATCGTTCCGTCTTCAAGCCCTTCAAGCAATTCCACTTTGTACGTGTCGCCTCGCTGCTTGAAATAAGCCAGCGCGTCCGCCTTCGACATTTCCTTGCGAACAAACGGCTGATCTTCCTTGACGACTTTTGCCATCTCGGCTTCGATGGCCGCGAAATCCGCCTCCGTGAACGGGGTTGCCAAGTCTATGTCGTAATAAAAACCGTCCTCGATGGACGGTCCGATGGCCAGTTTCACCTCCGGGCGCAACCGTTGAATGGCAGAGGCCATGACGTGCGACGCGCTGTGCCGGAAGACCGTCTTGCCTTCTTCCGAATCGAACGTCAGAATGGATACACGCGCGCCGTCGTGCAACGGCGTGGCCAAGTCCCGCGTTTCCCCGTCAATTTGGGCGGCCAGCGCCTCTTTGGCCAACCGGGGACCTATCTTCTCCGCCAGGTTCAAGGCGGTGCTTCCTTCCGGCAAGTCAACCTTCGACCCGTCCGGCAACACAACACATATCGTGCTCATGTCCACTCCATTGCGCGGCGATACGCCGCAACGACCGGCTCCAACCAACCGGGATCCGTGCTTGTCATGGCGGAAATGGTAGCATAAAACATTTCGTCCCGGCATATTCGGTCCACGCGGCGGCATGCGCCCAAACAATTCTTGCGCGTTCCATCCTTGTTGGCCGGAACCATTCGGCGCCGATTTTCAGTCTGTTCGGGGGAAACGGCGGTGGTTCCG
Source organism: Candidatus Hydrogenedentota bacterium (assembly GCA_035450225.1). Taxonomy (NCBI): domain Bacteria; kingdom Pseudomonadati; phylum Candidatus Hydrogenedentota; species Candidatus Hydrogenedentota bacterium. The sequence goes on along the minus strand of DAOTMJ010000038.1, from coordinate 33,970 downwards.
GCCAGCGCGTTCCCTTGCGATCCGGTCATCGCAGTCCGTCCCAGTGCCGCTCGTTTTCGAAGACCCAGCGATAATAATCGGCCTGTTCGAGTTTCGCGGCGGCGGCTTCGTCCACGATCACCGTGCAATGCGGGTGCAGTTGGAGGGCCGTGGCGGAAATCATGGACGTGATGGGGCCTTCGACGGCCTTGGCGATGATCTCGGCCTTTTCTTCGCCGGTCGCGAGCAACAGGCACTGCTGCGAATCGAGAATGGTTCCCACGCCCATCGTGATGGCCCAGCGCGGCATGTGCTCCGGCCCGCCGAACATCGGGCTGTTCTGCTCGATGGTTTTCGGCGTGAGCGGTTTTTCGCGGGTGCGCGATCGCAAGGCGGACAGCGGTTCGTTGAATCCGATATGCCCGCTTCGCCCGATGCCGAGCAACTGGAGGCCGATGCCGCCGCGATTGCGAATGCGCGACTCGTATTGCCGGCATTCGGTGGGGATGTCGGCGGCCATGCCGTTGGGCAGGAAGGTGCGCGCCGGATCTATGTTCACGTGCCGGAACAGATGCTCGTTCATATAATGACGATACGAGGCGGGATGATCGCCCGGCACGCCGACGTACTCGTCGAGATTGAAGGTGGTGACCCCGGCGAAATCGAGTCCCTCTTCCCGATGTTTTCGCACCAGGATGCGGTACACCGCCTCCATGGTGCGGCCCGTGGCGAGTCCAAGCACCAGATGCGGGTTGGCCGCGATTTCCCGCGCGATGATCGCCGCGGTCAGTTCCGCCGCCGCTTCCGCCGTGCCGCGAATGACGACTTCCATGATGGTTTCCTTGAGCCGATAGGGTTGAAGACTATATGCTTGCCCGCACCGTATCAAGACACAGGATGGCATCGCAAGCCAAGGAGCGGAAGCATGGCCGTAGACATGGACATTGAATATCTGGGCGATTTGCGTTGCGAGGCGACGCACGGACCGTCGGGACAGACGATTGCCACCGATGCGCCGGTGGACAACGGCGGCAAGGGCGCGGCGTTCAGCCCGACGGATTTGGTGTCGGCGGCGCTGGGCGCCTGTATTCTGACGATTATGGGCATCGCGGCGAAACAAATGGGCATCGCCCTCGAGGGCACGCGCGTGCATGTCGTGAAAGACATGGTGGCCGATCCGGTCCGACGCATCGGCGCGATTACGGCGACGGTGACGCTTCCCGCGGGCTTGTCGGTTTCGGACGAGGCCCTGAAACGGCTGGAACAGGCCGGCGCCACGTGCCCCGTGAAGCAAAGCCTGCATCCCGATGTCCGCGTCAATTTTTCGATCGTCCGCGCATGAAAAAGGAAAACCGCTACTTCGATGTCCTGCCGAAGATTGTGCCCGCCGATTGCGAGACGACGGTGGCGATAACCCCGTTGTACGACCATGTGCGATTCGACGCCGAAAAAACATACGAATTGAGTTACTACCCGGTCGAGGAATTTTCCGTCCGAAGCGGCTGGCGGCTCGATTGTCCGCGTGTTCCCTTCGATATCGCCGACGGAATACTTCGGGTCCGCCTGTTTTTCGAGGCCGAGCAGGAGCATGTGCTCCTTTTGGAGGAAGTCACGGAAAAGGGCCGCCGAATCCTCGGCGATTTTCGCGTGTATTCGGTCGAACCGGACCTGTTCCGGCGCCTGCCCCTCAAGGGCGATTTCCACCAGCACACGTTCCGATCGGACGGCATGGAATCGCCCGGATACGTCGCCGCCTCGTGCCGCGGCATCGGCCTCGATTTCATGGCCATCACGGATCATCGCCGTTATGCGCCGTCCCTCGAGGCGCAGCGCGCCTTCAATGGCGTGGACATCGCCCTGCGCATTTTTCCGGGGGAAGAGGTTCACCCGCCGGGCAGCCACGTCCACATCGTGAATTTTGGAGGACGCTTCAGCATCAATGATTTGTTTGCGGACGATCCGCGGTACCGGGCGGAAGTCCAGGCCCTCGCGGATCGCGCGGGCGCGCTGCCGCCGGGCGTGGACCCGTACCTGTACGCGTCGAGCGTGTGGTGCTTCGACAAGATTCGCGAGGCGGGCGGACTCGGCATTTTCTGTCATCCGTACTGGTTCACGGCACACCGGTACAGTCCGGCCGGCGCGTTGACGACCCACCTGTTCGACACGCAGCCATTCGATGCGCTCGAACTGATCGGCGGCTATCTCCTGCACGAAATAGACTCGAACACGCTGCAGGTCGCGCGATATCATGAGGAACGCGCCAAGGGCCGCGCCATTCCCATTGTGGGTGCGAGCGACGCGCACGGCGCGGAACGCGGCGAGGCCTTCGGATGGTACTATTCGATTGTGTTCGCCCGTTCGTGCGATCTCGAAGGGATTGTCGCGGGCGTCAAGGCATTGTACTCCGTGGCCGTCGAGGCCCTGCCGAACGAGACGCCGCGCGCGTTCGGTCCGTTCCGGCTTGTGAAATACGCGTTGTTCCTCATGCGCGAGGTCTTCCCGCAGCACGACGAGTTGTGCCGGGAAGAAGGCCGGCTGATGCGGCGGCATCTGGCGGGCGACGCCCATGCGGCCGGGGCGCTCGCCGCGCTCAAGGAAAGAACCGCCCGCTTGATGGAACGCTTTTGGGGAGTCGGCGAGGCGCTCAGGCGTTCTGCACCGCCACGGTAAGGCGGCGGCAATTCGTTTCCCTGAGCGTCCATGAAGCCAGACGGACGAGCGGTTGTTCCTCGCTGACGCACACATGCGTGGCGATATCGCCGTACAGGGACGGGTGGAACCGGCTTTCGAGGGAAATCCGCGCTATCGGGGAGAGGTTGGCCGAAAGGTTCGCGGAGGCGCCGGGGGTATATTGCAGGTCATGGGTCAACGGATCGGTTTTGACGACGCGCCGCGCGGCTTCCGGCATTTCCTGCAGGTCAATCACGGCCATGCGATGATTGACCGCCGCATCGCATGTGGCGGCGGGCACGCATTGAAATCCGATGCGCCCGCTCCATTCGGCGCATCGCGCGGCGGCGTGGGCGGCGATTTGTTCCGCCAGGGCCGCAGCCGGTTCTGTTTCGTGCATTTCGTGTCCACACAGGAATTGCACGCATTCGTTGAGTCCCGTCACGGCAATGAAAAAAACGGCGCGTTCGATGTCCACGCAGGGTTCGCCGCCGCGCCTCGACGCAAGAAAGGCGAGCGGTCCGAAACCTTTCATGGCCAGCAGGCGGTCGAGGAAACGGCGCTTCTGATCATGCGCGCATACGGCGCGTTCGATCAGACGATCCAACGCGGGAAAAAACGCGTCGAGTCCGCCGGAGACGTATGCGGCGCGGGGCAGATTCAGCGTGATGCGATGGGCAACGGCGTTGATTTCCGGATCGTCGCGCCCGAACGCCAGCGCCAGGGGATTCGCGGCCGATGAGGCCGACGCGGCGTTGGCGAGAAAGTCCGTGTAATGCCGGTCCTCGAAACATCCATCCGTCACGGCGAGTTCGGGCGCGGGCGCGGAAAACGGCGTTCCCCGGTTGCGCCCTTCCCGCAGCACGTCGTAAATCATACCGGCCAGTTCGCGCGCAATGGAGGCATAGCCGCCATACGCAATACCCGTGGGCTGGCCGCCGGCGCCGATGGCTTCCTCGCCCAGCAGGGATTCCGGCACGCTGTATCGCAGCCCGATCCGTGTGACCGGCAGGGTGTCCTGTCCGACGGCGCGATAGGCGTATTCGTAGACAAGCATCTGGGCGATCTGGCGCAGTTCTTTTTGATCGAATCCGTCGAGGAACGGCGCGAAATACAGGTTGATCGCGTCCCATGCGACGGGCCCGGCCACGTGTTCGCGCAGAATGGCCGTGGCATGGACCATTTGCGCGAGGAGGGTATGGGGATACTTGGGCGGCTGGGAAAACAGGCGCGAATCGGGCGTGCCGACGCCGTGCAGGACAATCGGGCGCAGCGAACGGCGGACGGCATGCAGGCGGTCAATGCCGCTGAGATCGTGCAGGTGCAATTCGCCCCGCGCGTGCGCCTCGGCGCTTTCGGGTGAAAAAACTTCCGAAAGCGCAAATTCGCGTTTGACCGCCTCGGCGAGGGTCTGGCTCGTGATGCTTGGGGAAAGGGGAACGCCTTCGGGACTGGGGCCGCACATGATGCGCTCGGTATCGTATAACGGAACGCCGAGCCGGCGGTGGCGGCGGTGTTCGGGTTCGAGTCCGTGCTCAATGAGTTTTGCGCCGACGAGTTCACGAATGAGCGGCGCCGTCAGAGTGCGTACCCCGGCGTCCATAATCTGCCGTTCGACTTCCAGCGCGATAGCCCCGGCGCGTTCCGCCTCAAGGCCGGTTTCACGCACAAGCGCTTCCACGATTCGCGCGCGATCCCATGAGGCCAGGGTTTCGTCGCTGGTTCGGACGAGCAGCGGCGGCACATGGCCCAGTTCGCTTCGGGCGCGCATGCGCCGCGCCTCGTCGAGTTCCCGGAGCAGCGCCTGCATGTCGCCGTTGCGCAGGCTTCGTTCCCGCGCGCGGCGTTCCCGGCATTTGGCGTACGCCAACGCCGTGCGGACGTGTCCCATTTCGACCAGGACCCGTTCCACGGCATCGTCCACCTGCTCCACGTTGGGGATGTTTCCCTGCAGGGTCTTGGCGAGGTACAGCGCCACGGCCGAGGCGAGACTGTCGGCGCGGCCGCGGTCCGTGCCGCCGATGGATTCCGCGGCGCGGAAGATGGCGCCGGCGATCTTCCGTTTGTCGAACGGCGCCCGCGTCCCGTCGCGTTTGACGATAGCCGTCAACGGCGACGGCGCCTCGACAAACGGCACCGAGAACGTCAACTGCGCATCGAACAGCCCTTCCCGCGCCAGTTCACGTTCGGCCAGATGCCCATCCGCATCCAATTCCGGCATAACCCCGCCCTTCGTTTTTCCGCATGGCCCAAGGATGATAGTGTACCGGAAGCGGCCGCCTCGCGGCAAGAGGCATTGATGCCGCAAATCCGCCCGAGCGTCAGGTGCGCGGTAAGATGCCGCGTTACGGTAACGTCGTCCCGCTAGGATCGAGAAGGCCATGTCCTGACACGCAGACGGTCGTCGCTCTGCAAAGGATTTTGTTGTGGAACCTGTGCGTCCTGTCGGGGTTGTTTAGATTGGAACCATTCGATACGAGGATGGAAAAGTGTTGGATACCCGTATAACGATCGGGCTTTTGGCGGGCTGTTGCATCGTATCCGCGTCGTTTGGCGCGGTTCAGACGTGGCGCTTGCACACAATCCAGGCTGCACAGACGGAGATGAAGCCGACCGCCTCCGGCCCGGTTGCGTCGGAAACCTTTTCGCATGAAGCGGCGGAAACCGCGATAACCGCCAACACGGAAAGTCTTGATGTCGAGCCGGCCTCCGAATTGGACTCGGTCGAAGAGAATCCCGACGTGGATGCGCCCGTGGAAAAAGAGATAACTATTTCCCGTGCCCGTTTGGAGAAGGCTTTGGCAAAGTCAGAAAACAAATTGGAGCGCCTGCACAAGAATGCCGGCCCGCGCAACAATCTGTCCAAGGGGGATTCCTACGCGAGCCCGGCGGTGGCCGCCAAAGCTACCCGCATGGTCAAGGACGCCCAGAAGGCCATCAGCCAGGGCCGTTTTGATGAAGCCATAGAAATGTTGCGCAATTCGCTCGCCATGGACCCGACCCACCGCCAGGCCTATAAAGCCCTGGCCAATCTTTACCACACGCTCGGCATGACCGCCGAGGAAAACCGGTTGTACGCCGATTGGAGCGCAAACCGCCCCCAGGATGCCATGCCGCATTACCAGCAGGCGTCATTGTATGAACGGATGGGGATGGATTCCGAGGCGTATCGCGAACTCCAGCGGTTCCAGGCGTTGGCCAAGGACGACGCGCGCAGTTATTCGATGGCCGCCTCGATGTACCGCCGTCTGGGCCTGCCGCAGGAAGAGGGCGCGGCATTGCAGGCATGGGTAAACCAGGCGCCCGGTTCAATCGAAGCCCTGCGATCCATGGCGCAATACCATGCACGGACAGGCGCGCGGAGCGATGCGCTTGCCCTGTATTCCACGATTGCGCAAATGGCGCCCGCCAGCGCCGACGCCCACCGCGATCTTGCGCAGATGCACCAGCGCATGCGCCAGAATTCCCAAGCCCAGACGGAATATATCACGGCCATGAATCTGGAGCCCCAAAACTTGGAAATTCGGCTGCAACTGGCCGACTTTTATCGCCAAATCGGCGATCGCGCCTCCGCCATGCAAACCTATGCGGCCCTGATTGCCGATGCCCCCGGATCGCCGGAAGCCGCGCAGGCCCGGCGTCAGTTGGCCAACCTGCAGCGGCCCGCGCCCCCGCCTGCCCCGAAACCCAAACTTCGATGACACGAACCCAAATGGCCGGTGTCCGGTTCGATTTTGGAACCATTCTGCCCCAGATTTGGTTCATAATGAAGTAAAAAACCCCAAAGCGGGCAAGGGGAAACGAAGGGGCATAAACTCAAACCATTGCGTCCCAAGCATTTATGAAATGCAAGAGATTTGGCACGAAAGGTGCTTTCCTAGGTACATGAAAGCAGGCAATAACAGAAAGTTGAATCAACGGCTGGATGTGCGGATATTTTTGACGGGACTCATGTTCTGCGGGTTAGCGGCCATGGCCGAAACCGCCCCGGAACTGAAGGTAATTCCCGAAAAGGGTCCGGCACATCCGCACCGCGCGTTTCGCGTGGTGTGTGAGGTTTCATGGCCGGGTGGTCCCTCGGATTTCGCGGTATTACCCGCGGAAGCGGATGCCATAGACTGGGGCACGGTTCGCGTGGCGGAAGTTCGCGCGTTCGTGCGCGACGGCGTCAATGTCGTGTCCCAGACCCTGGAAATCGTCCCGAACAAGACCGGCGAGTTTCAATCGCCGAAGATTCGGGTTCGTTACCTTATCCCCGAGGCCACGCCCCCAGCGGAGAGACCCGCACCCGGAACGGCCCCCCCTGACTCCGGCGCCTCCCCCTCGCTCGGATCAGACCCGTTCACCATCGTGGTGCGCTCCAGCACGATTCTCGTCTGGATCTTCGGTGGCCTCGGGGCCTCCCTCCTCCTCACTGCACTCGGCTGGTGGTCTGCGCGGTTCTCGCGCAGACCCCAGCCACCCCTCTCCCCCGCGGGTGTGGACTGTTCGCACGTCCAGCATGCGATGCATGCGGCCCGCCAACATCGCCTGGACGGCGATTTCTACGGCTATTACCGCGAATTGCATCGCGCCGCGCAGGCCCTTCCGTCGGCGGACGGCGAACAGGCCAACCGTGTCGCGACGTTGGCCGCACGCATGCAGGAAGTCGGCTACCGCGGAGTGCGTCCGACGGACGATCAAATGGATGGCGATTGGCGCGATGTCGAGCGCGCCGTGGCTCGTTACAAGGAGACTTTGCAATCATGACGCCGGTAGTGGAAGCGATACGCAGAAACGTGGAGGAGCAGTCGCGGTTCGTGCAGCGGTTGCGGGCCGAAATCGGGCGGGTTGTGGTCGGCCAGCAATACATGGTGGATCGTTTGTTGGTGGGCCTACTCGCCAATGGACATGTCTTGATTGAAGGCGTGCCGGGTCTTGCGAAGACGACGGCCGTCAAGACGCTGGCCCATGCCATGGATTGCAAATTCAACCGGATTCAATTCACGCCGGATCTACTGCCGGCGGATCTGATTGGCACGCTGGTCTACAACCCGAAGGACGGCCAGTTCACGACGAAAAAAGGGCCGGTCTTCGGCAACATCATTCTTGCGGACGAAATCAACCGGGCGCCGGCCAAGGTGCAGAGCGCCTTGCTGGAGGCGATGCAGGAGCGGCAGGTGACCATCGGCGAAGCCACGTATCCGCTCGATGAGCCGTTCATGGTGCTCGCCACGCAGAACCCGATCGAACAGGAAGGGACCTATCCGCTGCCCGAGGCGCAGGTGGACCGGTTCATGCTGAAATTGAAAATCACCTATCCGACCAAAGTCGAGGAACGCGAAATCATGGACCGCGTGAACGTTCTGAAGGAGGCGGACGTTTCGACGGTGGTCCGGAAGGACGAATTGCTGCGCGCGCGCGAAGTCGTGAACCAGATTTATGTGGACGACAAGGCAAAAAATTACATCGTGGACATTGTTCAGGCGACCCGCAATCCCGATGCGTTCGGATTGAACATCCGCCATCTCATCGAATACGGCGCCTCGCCGCGCGCGACGATCTATCTCCAGCAGGCGGCCCGCGCGTTGGCGTTTCTGCAAGGGGAAGGAAACGTATTTCCGAACGATGTCAAACAGGTCGCGATGGACGTTCTTCGGCACCGGGTGATCGTTACCTACGAGGCCGAGGCCGAGAACATGACCAGCGAGGACGTGATTCGGAAAATCCTGGAAACTGTTCCTGTACCCTGAGAAGGCATCCTCCGCTTCCCTGCCGTGCAAGATAGGGAGATGTGGAGATGTTGGAGATGATGGAGATGGATTTTCGGCACGATATGTCGTATGAAAAAAGAGGGGAGGGCCATTTATTCGCGGATCGTTCCGGCATTTCCCTTGTCTCCGCCTCATTCTTTCTTGCGCATGGCGTGGAGGTGTCCGCGTCATGATTCCGCAGGAAGTGATGAAACAGATTCGGCGGATACAGATCCGCACGAGCCACGTGGTCAACGACATCCTGGCCGGACAATACGAAAGCGTGTTCAAAGGCCAGGGCATGGAATTCAAGGAAGTCCGCGCGTATGTGCCGGGCGACGACATCCGGATGATTGACTGGAATGTGACGGCGCGGACGGGCATGCCGCACGTCAAACTGTTGGCGGAAGAACGCGAGTTGACGGTGATGCTGCTGGTAGACGCGAGCGCGTCGGGACGATTCGGCAGCGTGGGACGCTTCAAGAACGAATTGGCGGCGGAATTGTGCGCGGTGTTGGCGTTTTCGGCAATCAAGAACAACGACAAGGTCGGGCTGATCGTTTTTACGGACGATGTGGAGCTGTACGTGCCGCCGAGCAAGGGCCGGCGCCATGTGTTGCGCGTGATCCGGGACGTGCTGTTTTTCAGACCCAAAGGCACGGGCACGGACATCCCGCGCGCGCTGCGGTTTCTTGACGGCGTGACCACGCGACGGGCCGTGGCGTTTCTGGTGTCGGACTTCATGGCGGAAAACTATGAGGTGCCGTTGCGGCTGGCCAACCGTCGTCACGACGTGATTGCGGTCAGCGTTTCGGATCCCCGCGAGGAAACGCTGCCGGATGTGGGCTATGCGGCGGTGCGGGACCCGGAGTCAACGCGCGAAACGTTGATTGACACGAGCGATCCGGCGGTGCGTAAGGCGTATGAGAAGGCGGCGGCGGAACGCGCAAAGCGGCGGGATCAGGTGTTTCAGCGGACGCGTGTGGACGCGATTCATGTACGGACGGATCGTCCGTATGTTCCGGAATTATACCGGTTTTTCCGGATGCGGGAGCGGCGGTATGCCTAAGGCGCAAGGCGCAAGATTCAAGGAGACAGGGGATGAGTGATCAATCGCCGGATCGGTTGAAGGCGTTCCGGGCGCAATACGATGCCGCGCCGAAAGGGAACCATGCGTTGGCGATTGCGAATCTGGTTCTGCTGGTTGCGGGATTCGCAACGCTGGCCGTTCTGCTGCTGCGCGAACCGGCGGCCCGGCCCGCCGTGTCCGAGGGAACCAGCGGCGGCTTGACACTTGAACAACAGCGCGAATACGCGGTGCGCCTGGCCAACAAGAAACTGGCCGGCCCCGCGATTGCGGCTTACGAGGAATACCTGAAAAACGCGCCGTTGACTCTTCCGGAGCGGGCGAAGGTCTGTTATTCGGTGGCGAAATTGGCCATCGAGGACGAGAAATATGAAACCGCCCTTCCTTATTTGTATCAGGCCGAATATCTCGATCCGAAATCGGAATTGAAGGAAGAAATCAACAAGAAAGTCGTGTTGTGCCTCGACAAATTGGGCCGCAACGTGGATTTGCGGCACGAATTGCGCAAGCGGTCGGACGTGAAACATGACGCGTCGCAAGTGAAGGCGGACGATGTCATTCTGGCGGAGTTTGGGAACGAGGCGATTACAAAGCGGGATTTGGAAATGGAAATCGAGCAATTGCCGCCCGCCGCGAAGGATTCGTTCAACGCGCCGGAAAAGAAAGCGGAGTTGCTCAAGAATTTGGTGGCGGAACGGCTGTTGCTGGACAAGGCGCGCCGTCTTGAACTGGACAAGGCGCCGGAGGTGCAGGATCTGCTCGCACGCCAGCTCGATTCGATGATTGTGCAGAAGTTGATCGCGGATGAAGTGCGCAAGGATGTGCAGATTACGCCGGAAGACGTCGAGCGATTCTACAAGGCCGAGCCGGCGTTGTTCACGGAACCGGCCATGGCGGAGGTGCGCGTGGCGAAGGCCGGGACCGAAGAGGCGGCCAGGGCCATCACGGAATTCATCGAAAAACCGGTGGTGGTGCGCAAGGGCGGTCCGATGCCCGGCGTAAAGGATTTGGAGAAAGCGCCGGAAGAGTTGTTTTCCGCGGAACCGGGCGCGGTGGTTGGTCCGGTGTCCGCCGGCGGTGAATGGTATGTCTTCAAGGTGGAATCGGTCACGCCGGAGAAGATCTTGCCGTATGACGAGGTGAAAGACCGGGCCACGCGGATGTACCAGATGCGCAAGGAACAGGAAAAAGTTTCGTCCATCATCGAAGAGACGTTGAAGGCGCGCGAGGTGCGCCTGTACCTCGACCGTCTTCAGGAAGGCGAGAAGAAATAGCGATGTGGTGGGCCGGTTTGGCGATATGGATGGCGGCCGCGGCGGACACGCCGGCGGTCAACGCCTATGCCACGCTCGATCCGCCGGTGATTCCGTTCCACCGGCAGGCCCGTTTTACCGTTGTGGTGGAAACACCCAAGGATATCGATCCGAAACTGCCCGATATGATTGACAAGTTCGGGGGGTTGGCCGTCGCGGACATTCACCGCGAAACCACGCCATTGAAAGGCGGTGCGCGGCGAATTACCGAGACCTACACGCTGGATCCGGTGTTCGCGAAGGAATATGTCATCGCGGCGGCGGACGTAACATGGGGCGACGGAAACAGCGCGGTTATTCCGTCCCTTGCGCTGCTGGTGCGCGCACCCACGGACGACGAGGTGAAACAAATCGAGGCGGCGGCCGCAACGGCGGACGTGGCCGCGCCGCTTGGAATCCCGGACGGGCGTCTGCGCGGTTGGCGAATTGGGGCGCTGGCAGGCGCGGTTGTGCTGGCGGCGGCCGGGGCGGGATATTTCTATTGGCGCGGCCGGCGCAAGCCCGCCGAACCGCCGCCGGTTCCGCCGTGGGAAATCGCTTATCGCCGCCTGCGCGAACTTGATCAACGCCAATGGCCGAAGGCCGGAAAACATGAGCCGTATTATGTTGACCTGTCGGCGATCCTGCGGTATTACATCGAGGATCGTTTCAGCGTCCACGCCCCCGAACAGACGACACAGGAATTCCTCGCGGCGGCGGCGGTGGCCGGCATTTTCAATGAAAGCCAGCAGCAATTGCTGTCGGGTTTCCTGAAACATTGCGATCGGGTGAAGTTTGCGCAGTACATTCCGACGCTGGCGGAAATGGAACATTGTTTTTCGGTGGTGCTGCAATTCGTGGACGAGACGGTTCCGCGGCCACAGGCGGAAACGCCGGCGCAGGAGGCCGCCGCATGATCTCCCCGCTGCCCTTCACGTTCAATGCGCTGATGAATCCGTGGGCGCTGCTGTTGTTGGTGGGTGTCGCGGCGGTGCTGGCGGCTGAAATCACGGCGCGGATGCCGGGAGCCATTGATATTTCGACCGGCGAAACCGTGCGCCGCATTCGCGGACGCCGGGCCTATCTGAAACGGCACATTCCGGCGATCCTGCGCGCGCTGGGTCTGTCGTTGCTGGTTTTTGCCATGGCGCGCCCCATCATGGGATATCAGGTGCGCAAGGATCGCGCGGATGTGGTGGATATCATGCTGTGCGTGGACGTGTCGGGCAGCATGAAATCCCAGGATTTCGTTTCCGGCGGACAGCGCCGCGACCGGCTTTATGTCACGAAAGAGGCGGTGCGCGATTTCATCGAAAGCCGGAAAATCCGCGCGGGCGACCGGTATGGGCTGGACCGTGTCGGACTGATTCTGTACGCGACGTATGCGTGGACGCAGTGCCCCCTGACGCTCGATTACGGCGTGCTGGAACGCGAACTGGACCGCGCCGAAGTGAATGTGGACGATCCGAACAAACAGCGAACGGCCATAGGTTCGGCGATAGGCCTTGCCGTGAGCCGCTTGCGCAAGTCCGAGGCGAAGAGCAAGATAATCATTCTCCTGACGGACGGGTTGAACAATTCCGGCGAACTCGCGCCCATGACCGCGGCCAACCTCGCCAAGGAGTACGGCATCAAAATTTACACGATCGGGGCCGGGTCCGCCGAAGGCGGCCTGGTGCCCGTGCAGACGCTGTTTGGACCCGTCTTGCAACGCACCGCGGACGGCGTAGACGAGGATGCGCTGAAGAAGATCGCGGCGGTGACCGACGGCAAGTACTTTCGCGCCACGGACACTTCCTCGCTCCAGGAAGCCTATCGCGAGATCAACAAACTTGAAACGACCCAAGTCGAACTGGGCGATTACTATGAACACAAGGAAGGCTTTTTCCCGTTTGCCGCATTGGGTGGCGCGCTGGTGCTCGCCTCGGTTTTCTCGCGGCGGTATTGGTTTGAGGCGATTCCGTGAGAGGCAGGCAGTGGCCAATAGCAAGTAGTCCGTGAATGTCGAATGGGCATGATGCATATTGAGTTTATATTTCCTTTCAGCCAATTGGCGTTGTGGCTTGGCGTGGCCGTGCTGCTGCTGGCGGGCGTGGTCTTGGCGCTGCGCGCGTTGGAACGGCGCCGACAGCGGCGGCTGTCGGCTTTTGTGGAAGCCGCCTTGGCGCCGCGGTTGATTTTGGGATACGACCCGGCCATGCGCCGTCCGTTGTTCTGGCTGACGGTTCTGGGAACGGCATGTCTGGCGCTGGCTTTGGCCCAGCCGCATTGGGGCCAGGCATGGCGCGAGATCCGGCAGCAGAGCCACGATATCGTCGTGTGTCTGGACACCTCGGAAAGCATGAACGCGGCGAACCCGCTGCCGTCGCGGATTGAACGCGCCAAACAGAAGATTCTTTCGATCCTCGATCGCAATCCGGGCGATCGTTTTGCGCTGATTGCGTTTGCGGGCGCGCCCGCATTGGAATGTCCATTGACGCACGACCTTGGCTACTTCAAGTCCGTTTTGGCCGCCACCGACACCGATACCATCAGTGCGGAAGGAACGGATATCGCCATGGCTATCCGCGAAGCCGTGAAAGTTTACAAGGACGAAACGGAACGGACCGGCCTTTCGGACAGCGCGTCGCGGGCCATTTTGCTGATATCGGACGGTGAACAGGTTGCCGGCGACGCGGTGCAGGAGGCGGAGAAAGCCTCGGAATTCGCCCGTGTTTACGTGATAGGCGTGGGTGATCCCAACGGAACGGAAATCACGCTTCCGGAGTGGATGAGCCGGTATGCCGGCGCCCAGGGAAGCAAGAAAACGCATCTTTCAAAATTGGACGAGGAAACGCTGTCGAAGATAGCCATCGCGGGCAAGGGCGGCTATATTCGATCCACGCCGGACAATTCCGACATCAATCAAATCTATGATTACATCAACAAATTGACGGCGTACACCGCGTCCAGCGACGTGCGGTTGCGCCTGGTCAACCGGTACCAGTGGCCGCTGGGCCTGGGCATTCTCTGTTTCGCGGGCGAAGGAATCTGGCTGGCGATCATGCCGTGGCTGCGAATGCGGCGCTTGCGGAACATGGCGGCTGAAACGGATGGGGCCGACCTGGGAGGCCGCGCCCATGCGTAAGGATTGGCTGGCATTGATCGCCCTTATGGCCATTGCCCTGGACGGGTGGGCGGCGGAGTCGTTTCGGCAGCGGCTCGACAAGGCCAACGCAACATTGATCAGCGGCAAAATAGACGAGGCGCTGTCGGCGTATCGCGATTTGCAAACGGAAGATCCGGAATCGGAAACGCTCTACTACAACTTGGGTTGCGCGCATTACCGGCAGGGCAAGGAAGCCGGGGATCAAAAACAGGCGCAGGACGCATTGGTCTCGCTTGAAGAGGCCAAAAAGAATTTTGAAAAAGTCTTGAATGCGCGCGATCCCGAAGTCCGCCAAAACGCAGCGTTTCAGCATGCAAACACGGTTGCGCAGATCGCGCTGCAATCCAGGGAGGCGCAGAAATACGAGGAAACCGTCAAAGCCTTTGAGGAATCCGTCAAGGAGTATGAATCGTTTCTGAGACAGTATCCCGAACACGAAGGCGCGCGCGCCAAACTCGACTACATGCGCTACGTGCTCAAGACCATGCTCCAAAATCCGCCGCCGCCCCAAGAGCAGCAAGGCGAATGCAATCAGAACAAGGACAGCGGGGACGATCAAAACCAGAAACAGAAGGATCAACAAAACCAGAATGAGTCCGGCGCGCCGGATGAGAAAAAACCGGAAGAGCAACAAGCCGGCAAGGACGAGGAGCAAAAGGACGAACAATCCGGGGAGACGCGGGAAGCAGCGGAATTGAAAGACGCCAAGGAGGAGCCAAAGGAACAGCAGGAGCAATCGCAGGACGAGGCCAAGCCGGACGACAAACAGAATGTTGAAGCGCTTCTGCAATCGTTGGAAGATACGGATCATCGCGAACAGCGCGACATGTTGAACCAGCGAAAAGAAATCAAGATGCGCAAGGAGTGGTGGTAATGCGCCGCGTGGCAATCGTAATCATGGCTTTGCTGGCCGGCGCCGCTGGGGCGGCGGAACCGGAAGTCCGCGCCTCGGTGGATCGCAACACCGTGACGGTGCGGCGTCCGTTTCTGTTGACCGTGCAGGTTACCGGCAACGAGGTCGGCGAAATAACGATACCCGACGTGGACGGTTTGCATATCAACAAGCGCGCGGATCAGACCGGTTCGCAGATGCAGGTCGAATTCAGCGGAGGCCGCAGCATTGTCGCTCGAACGCAAACGTTTGGCTACTACGCCCAGGCGATTCGCCCCGGCCGGTACACCATTCCACCCATCCAGGTGCAGGTGGACGGCAAGACCTTGGCGACGCAACCGATCCTGATAAACGTCCTGGAAACGGGCGCCGCTTCACAAACCCAACAGGAGGCGGTTTCGTCCACCCGGCCGGGGCGTTCCGAACCGGAACCGCAACGCGGCGATCAACCGACATGGGAAGACGCCGTGTTCATCGAAAGCACGGTGGACAAGCATGAGGTTTTTCAGGGCGAACCGATCCAATTGACGCTGAGCCTGTGGTGTCTGGACATAAACGGGCTTCAAGTCTCGTCGTATTCGGGCGGGAACATTAAATATCCCGACAGCGACGGTTTTTATGCAGTTACCCTCGAGCCACAGCGTGTGTCGAAAACACGGGGAAACTGGAATTACGCGGTGACGGAATTCCGGCAAGTGCTGTATCCCACGGCGACGGGGGATCTCGTGATCGGCGCATGGCATTGGGAAGGCGCGGGCATGTACGGGTTTCAACGACAGCACTTTGCGCTCGACACGCAGCCGATTGACATCAAGGTAAAGCCGTTGCCGGACCGTCCTCCAGATTTCAGCGGGGCGGTGGGAACGTTTACAATCAAGGCGCAATTGGAGCGCGATCAGGCCATGCAGGGCGTCCCAATCAAATTGACGGTGCGCATCGCGGGCCGCGGCAACCCCGACGCCATCGGCGCCCCGCGCATGCCGAAAATCGAAAATGTCTATATTTCCGATCCGGAGAAACAGTCGCAGGAAATCCAGTCGCCATCCGGTCCGGCTGTTGAAAAAACCTTTTCCTATACCATCACGCCGCTCGAACCCGGCACGCTTGAAATCCCCGCTATTTCGTATTGCTATTTCGACGCCACGGAGGGCGCATATAAAACCGAGCAGACCGCGCCGTTCACGGTCACGGTCCTGAAATCGGTTGAATCGTCGCAGCCGCGCACACTGGTAACGGAACACGCGCCGACTGAAAAAGGAAAGGTCGAGGTCATCGGCGAGGACATTCTTCCCATTGTGACGAATCCCGGCCCACTGCGCCCGTACCGTCCATCGCCCATTAACACCGGCGCGGCGCTGATTTGTCCGGTCGCGGCCTGCGGCGTCGTGGCGGCCTATACGCGGCGCAGACGGCGGTTTGAGCAGGACACGGGGCTGGCGCGAAGCCACGGCGCCAAGGCCCGTTTCCTTAAACACCTGAAAACTATCGGGCAATCGCCGGAACCGTCCGACGAACTGTACCGGGCCCTGATTGGCTATATCGCCGATAAATTCAACAGGGTCGAGTCCGGCATGACTTCGGATGACGTGCGGCAAATCTACGAGTCGCACGGCATCGGATCGGACGACACCGGGCAGGTCGTCAAGATTCTACGCGCCTGCGAACGCGCCCGATACGCCGGAGGGAAACTGTCCGGCCCGGAAGTGCAGGCATTGGCGGATGCCGCCGTACAGGCGATTGAACGTCTTGACGAGACGCTGAAAAAGGATCGCCGCCCATGAACCTGCTGGCCTGCATGTTGATGCTGTATGGCGCGAACGCCTACCACGACACATTCAACCGGGGGTGCGCCGCCTTTTCGACGGGCGACTACGCGGCGGCCATCCAGGCCTTCGAGCAGATTGTAGCCGAGGACGTCACGGAGCCGGCCGTGTTCTACAACCTGGGCAATGCTTACTATCGTTCGGGACGGCTGGGGCCCGCCATCGCGAACTACGAGCGGGCGTTGCATCTCGATCCGGGTTTCGAGAACGCGCGGGAAAACCTGGCCAAGGCCGTCCGCGAGACCAAGCACCGTTTGGCGCGACCCGGCATGCCGCCCGATTGGAAATTGAGCCTGTTTTTCTGGCACTACGACACAGGTCGTTACACGTCGTACCGGCTTGCGATGTTGTTCTGGTGGGCGTTTTGGATTACGGCCACCGTGCGGTTTTGGCGTCCGGTGCGCTATTTGCGGCGCACGGCGGCGATCCTTGGCGTATTGTCGCTAATCTTCGGCGTGTCCGCTTGGCACAAGGCGCATCCCATGACGTTGGCCGTGGCGGTGGGTGATCGCGTGGCCGCGCACTACGGCACCGACGACAGCGAAACGGTACGGTTTGAACTGGCGGAAGGCGATCGGGTCGCCGTTGACAAGCAGACGGACGGCTGGATGCGCGTGACGACGGCGAACGGCGACCGCGGCTGGGTCCATGCCGGCGAATTGATCCCCGTCGGGCCGCCGTATGTGCGCCCGCCGGAACCGGCGCCGTCGCAGCCGGGAGGGGCCGCGAAGCCATGACCCTGCGATTTGACGAATTGACCGCGATGGCCCGCGCCAACGATCCGGCCTTCCGGGAAGTCCCCCGCGAGGAATGCGTCGCGGCGGCGCGGGCCTATGCCCTCGAACGCCGGACAGCCATTCGGGAACGCCATGCCGCCGGGGAATCGGGCCTGGATGTCGTGCGCGCGCTGGCCGAGACGGCCGACCTGTTGTTGCGGGGCATATTCGAGTTTGGCCTGTACACCGTGGCGAATCGGTCGGCGCTGATGTCGCGCGTGGCGCTCTGCGCGTTGGGCGGATACGGCCGCGCGGAGTTGAGTCCGTGTTCCGACTTGGATGTGTGCCTTCTGTACGACGGCGTGCTCGACGGGCACATCAAGGATTTGAACGCCTATGTCGTTCCGTTTTTATGGGACACGGGATTCGTGCTCAATTATTCGATTCGCAGCGTGAACGAGGCGGTCGAACTCGCGACGGCCGACCTGAAGGTCTACACCTGCATTTTGGAGTCGCGCCTGATTACCGGCGACAGCACGACGTTCGCGCGGCTGAAACTGAATCTCCGCGAAGCGTTTCGCGGCGACGACGAGGCGTCGGCGGCTTTCATTCGCGCGAAGACGGCGGCGCGCTACGCCGAACTCGAACCGGAATACCGGGATCTCTACAAGGCGGAACCCAACATCAAGGAGAACCGGGGCGGTTTGCGCGATTTCCACACCGCGCTGTGGATCTTGATGATGACCTACGGTCCGCTCACGCTCGACGACGTCGCCGCGCTCGGCATCGTGTCGCCCCAGGAGCACCTCGACGTCGTCCAGGGGATTGATTTCATCTGGCGCATCCGCAACGAACTGCATTTCACCGCCGGACGCGAGGACGATCGGTTGACGTTCGACAATCAAAAGCGCGTGGCGGCGGCCTTCGGGTATGGCCACGGTTCGGAAGACGATACGCACCGGCTCATGCAGGATTATTATGCCGCCGCGCGCAAACTGCACCGCTTTCTGCACATCGCCGCGCTTACGTGCAACCAGCATCCTGAAATGGGCGCGGTCGAGGCGACGGTGCTCTCGCCGCGCGCGCAGATTCTCGTGCATGACGGACAACTCGAAGCCGGCGGCGAGGACCCCTGCTGGTTCGCCGAACAACCGTCAAGGCTCATGGAAGTTTTCTGGGAATGTGCGCGGCGCATGGTTCCCCTCAGCCGGGCCACCGAACGGCGGATACACGCCAATCTTCACCTTGTGACGGACACCTTTCGCGCGAACGATTTGGTGCGCCGTTTCTTTATCGCCATCTGCAACCGCCCCACGCAGGCGGGTTTCGCGTTGCGGCAAGCCGCCCATCGCGGCCTGCTCGGACGGTACCTGCCCGAATTCGCCGCCATTCAGGGGCGGATTTGCTATGAGGATTTTCATCATTTCCCGGTGGACGAACACACCCTGCGCGCCATCGAGGCGCTGGCCGATCTGCGGAACATGAAGGGACCGGCCGCGGAGTGCCTGCATAACGCGCTTGAGCATCTGCCCGATCCGTACATTCTGGTTATGGCCATCCTGTTTCACGACCTGGGGAAAGTGGAAGGCGAGACCCATGTACAGGCGGGCGTCGCGGCGGCGAAGACCATCTGCGCGCGCATAGGCATGCCGCCCGAGGACACCGAACTCATCGCCTTTCTGGTCGAGCATCACCTGGACATGACGAACCTGAGCCAGTACCGCGACATTGACGATCCGCACATCGTTCAGGAATTTGCGCGGACCATGAAAACCGAGGAACGCCTGCGCCTGCTGTTTCTGCTGTCCTACGCGGATTTGGCTGCGGTCGGCCCGGGTGTCTGGAACGACTGGAAGGGCGCGCTGCTGCTGAAACTCTACCTCAAAACAGAGATGATCCTGCTGGGCCGCGCCAAGATCACCGGCGAGGAATACTGGAAGTCCCCGAAAGCCGCCGAAGTCCGCGATCTCCTGACCAACGGCCTTCAAGGAGAAATCGAGCCGCATTTGAGGGGCCTTGGCGACCGCTATCTGCTCGCTTTTTCACCGAAGCACATCGCCATGCACATCGAATGCGCGTCGCTGGCCCGCGAGCGGGGCCTCGCCGTGAATTGCTGGACCCACGAAGAAACCGGCATGAGCGAAATCGTCGTCTGCACCGCGGACCGGCCCGGGTTGTTTTCAATGATTGCGGGCAGTTTCGCCTCCGAACTGATTGATGTGAACAACGCCGCGCTGTTCACGCGGGCCGACGGCATCGTTGTGGACTGTTTCACGGTATCGGACGCCGCACAGGGACGCCCCCTGACCGACCGGCAATTCAAGGCCTTTGAACGGGCGTTGCGGGCCGTGTTGATCGAGGGCGCCGATATCCGGGATCTGGTGGATCGCTC
The DNA here is from genome assembly GCA_035450225.1 of Candidatus Hydrogenedentota bacterium. Taxonomy (NCBI): domain Bacteria; kingdom Pseudomonadati; phylum Candidatus Hydrogenedentota; species Candidatus Hydrogenedentota bacterium. Next base: position 14,239 of record DAOTMJ010000038.1, on the reverse strand, counting down.
GCGGCGGCGGCTGTTCGCGCTGCTGCAACCGCGCATTCCCGTGCGCACGAGAATCTCGTTCGACAACGAGTCGTCGCTCACGCATACCGTCATAGACATCGAGACGGGCGATCGGACCGGCCTGCTGTACGACATAACCCGGGCCATGGCGCACGCGGGCCTGGATATTTCAACGGCGTGCATCGTCACCGACGCGCGCCGCGTGCGCGATTCGTTCTATGTGACGTTGGAAAAAGGCAAGATTGAGACAGAGGAAAAACAGGACGAGTTCCGCGAGGTGCTGCATGAAGCCATCCACCCGCGCGCACTCGCCGAAAACCGTTAGCGGGATTTCGATCCCCCAGAAGGAGCAAAACATGAAGACGAAAACCTATTGCATGATTGTCGCGGCGGCACTGATTGTGACGATGGCCGGCGCCGCCCCGGCCCTGAGCCCCGTGCTCAAGGAAATGGAGGACGGGTTCATCAAACTGCACCAAGAATTACAGCCCTGTGTCGTGAATATCGAAACGAAGGGGGGCGGGCCGTCCAGCGAAATAGACATAGACGGCTTCAACGAATTGTTCCGGTTTTTCGGCATTCCGATGGAACCGGGCCCCAACATGCCGATGCGTCCACGCCGCATGCCGCGGATGGCCACCGGCTCCGGATTCGTCTATGACAAGCAGGGCCACATCATCACCAACAACCACGTGGTTGAAGACGCCGCCGAAATCACGGTCAAGATGTGGAATAAAAAGGAGTATCCGGCGAAAATCATCGGACGCGATCCCGACACCGATCTGGCGGTCATCAAGATTGAACCGGACGGCGATCTGCCGGTTGCACGGCTGGGCGATTCCGATGCGTTACAGGTGGGGCAATTCGCGATAGCCGTCGGCAGTCCGCGGGGCTTTGAAGGCTCGTTTTCGTTCGGCCACATCAGCGCGCTGGGCCGCAACGAATTGATGTTGCCCGGCCTGCGTTTCCAGAATTTTATCCAGACCGACGCCGCGATCAATCTCGGCAACAGCGGCGGGCCGCTCTGCAATCTCGAAGGTGAAGTGATCGGCATCAATGTCGCCATCGTATACGGGGCGAACTCGATCGGTTTTGCGATTCCGGTCAACACCGCGAAGAACATCGTGCCCAAGCTTATCGGGGAGGGCAAGGTTACACGCGGCTACCTCGGCGTCGGCATCGTGAATGTGGATTCGTTCGCGGAAGGCGTCGGGCTGCCCGACAACAAGGGCGCGTTCGTCAAGAACGTCCAGCCGGGCACGCCCGCCGAAAAGGCCGGCATCAAACCCTATGACGTGCTGCGCAAGGTCAACGGCGCCGAGGTCGAAAATTCCGCCGACCTTGTCCGCAAAATCAGCGACATCGCCCCCGGCACCCCGGTGAAAATCGAGATATGGCGCGACAAGAAGACCCAGGAAGTGGAAGTAACGCTCGACGAATGGGCCGGCAGCGTGAAGGAGGCCTCGCGCGGCAAGATCACGCTCGGCTTGCGTGTCGAAAACCTGACGCCGGAACTGGTCGAGCGCTTGCGCCTGAAACCCGGCGCCACCGGCGCGATCGTGACCGACGTCGAACCCGGAAGTCCGGCCGAGGATGCCAGACCCCCCATCGGCCAGGGCGACGTGATTGTCGAAATCGCCCAAAAACCGGTCAAGAACGCGGACGACTTCCACAGCCTTGTCAAGGAAAATGCCCAGCCCGGCAAATCCCTCCTGATCGGGTTGATCCGCGCCGGCGGCGAACAGGACATCACCGTAATCAAGGTGCCCAAAGAAGAGAAATAACACGTTCCCCCAGGCAACACGCGGGCGGTCCAGTTTGGGCCGCCCGTGGCCTTTCTGCGCCGGTTTATTGCGGGGCGATTGGGACTCGGCGTCGCACGCGAAACGAAGACCCGGTCACTCGCGCGCGTAAAAGACGAGCAGGCTCGCGTTCTTTTCCGGTATGCGCAACGCGAGATCGTTCATCAATTCCCTGCCCGGCCGCGATTCGACCCTGGATTCGCCCGCCTCGTCAACATGCTCGACGCGGTAAACGGCATCCGGTTCCACGCCCTGGATTCCGAGAATCAGGCCGGCATGGTTGCATTCCGCGCGGCGAAACGCCATGACGACGCCCGCGTCCAGATCCGCGCGGTGAAACTGGAACGCGGCAAAGGCGTCGTTTGAAATCGAGGCCGGCGTCAGCGGGTAGAAATCGCCGTACCAATAGGGCTGGACGCGCAGGGACTCCGCGACGCATTTCGCCGCGGCGTCCGTGTCGAAGCCCTCCTCCAGATAGGCGAACTGGCAGAGCAGCCCGGTCGTCGTGCTGCTCCGCGTTTCGTAGCGCGTCGGCAGCCATGCGCAGGCCGTATGCAGCGGCACATACAGGCTGAGTCCGATCGTCTGCGCCTGGCTCCAGTCGGAGTGGTTCGGCGAACAATTCGTGTCGCTGCGCCACAGCGGCACGGATCGCGAACACATTTCGATGTCAATGCGGCGTCCGCCGCTCGAACAGTTGTCAATCACGAGTCCGGGATGCCGCGCGAGCAACTCATCCCACATCGCGTACAGTCCCTCGATGTACCGGATTTCGGAAATACCCTGCCGGTCCGGCGCGTCGTTCGTGCGCCAGAACGACAACGGATCCATGTTGAAATCGTTCCGATACACATCTATCCCGTATTCCTCGATTCGCCTGCAGATCAGTTCCGTGAGCCAGCGCCGCGCATCGGGATTTCCCAGATTGAAAAGCCCGCCGTCTTTTCCTCCGAGGACGAATTGCGGTTGTTCCTCGGCGATTTGCGAACCCGGCGCGACGCGTTCCGGTTCGAACCAGAGCACGAACCGCATGCCGTTCTTGTGGCAGACATCGCCAACGGGTTTCAGTCCGTTCGGGAATTCGGCGGGCTTGCAGAACCAGTTGCCGACCCCGTTCGGGAAATTGCCGGGGAACCATGCCGCGTCGAGCCAATAGTGGTTGAATCCGAGTTGATGCGCGAGCGTCGCGGCCTCGATTTGTCCGGCTTCCGTCGCCCATCCGGGTCTCGCGTTGTAGCGGTCGAAGGTCTGGAAGGCCGTCGGCATTCGGACCGGTTTCCCGTCCTGTTTCGGGACGTAATGGAACATCAGCAGGCGCCGGAACCGGTTGTGCGCGGCCATCCGATCGCCCCGCCACGGCATCAGGACAATGCGCGGCGTGCGGACCTGTTCGCCGGGGTGCAATTTGAAATGCGTGAGTTCCATACCCGCCCGGAAGCGCGTCGGACCGCTTGGCTCGCGGTCCCATTGGGCGCACCACTGGCCGGTCCAGCCGACCGCCGCGATCACGCCTTCCCGGTTGTAGGCCGTGTTGAAAAACGGAAACGCGCTGATGGAAGACGATCGCCCGCCGGTTGGCGCAAGACGAAAGGTCTTGCCCGTTTCGAGCGATTCCATCTTGGGCAGAAAACTCGAATCGGCGCAGGCGTCGCCTTCGAGATGGTGCAGGATGGCGGGCGTCCGCAAATAGCCCGTGCGCAACAGGACGTCCGCGGGCTGCACGTCCTCGATGATCGGCGAATCGTCCGTCTTGCTGGCATTTTCGAGGACAAGATACCAGTCCACGGCGGGATAGTCGTCATAGGTTGTGACGATTGCTTTTACATGCAGCGCGTGGGCGTTGTCGGTCCACATAATCGTTGCGATGCGCTTTCCGGGCGCGATCTCCGTCTTGACATCGGCCAGAACCAACGCGTCGCGTCCCGGCCGGCCGCCAATGCGATAGGAGAACGGCAACCCGGCGTGTTCGAGCAGCGTCGGGTGCTGGTTCTCGTCGAGCCATCGCCGCGAACCGTTTGCCATGACGAAGCACGCGTCCGCCCAATCGGACTGATCGTGGCCGACACCATCGGGCGTGGGAGCGACGTTGAGCACGAGTTCTTTTGCCCCTTCCGGAATCTCGACGCGCACGGGGACGGGCGCATCGCCGCCTTTCACAATCGGCGTGCGAAAAATTTCCTTGCCGTCCGCCAGCACGCCGAAGGTGACGCTGCCCCGAACGCCTTGTGTGTCGTGATTGTTGTCAATCCCCACCTGCGCCTCAAAGACTTTCGCCCCTTCCGGAATTGCGACGGCGATATCGCTGTGCGCATGTGTGCCGAGTCCACGATCGAACGACAGGTTTCCAATTCGGATGGGCGTGTCTATGCACGATTGTCCGAAACGAAGGACGCTGTGGTCTTGTCTCAATACCCTGAGTGCGATCCGCGGCGCGGCCGCTTCATCCAACTTTCCCAGAAAGGCCATTGAAGCCCAATCGCGGACTTCCCGCGCCATGGCCTTGTCCATAATGGCGTCGTCGGGCGCGGCAGCCGGCAACGGCGCAAAACCCGCATCCGGCGGCGCCGAGAGCAGCAAACGCGATGCGGCCAAAACGATCCCCGCGCAAGAAATGGTCGCCAACATGTTGAGTCTCCCTTCCTCTTTGGTTACCGTGTCATTATCCCAGAGCGGGCCGGAAAATACGAGCATGGCCGGAGGCATAGGCGAACATGAATCCAAACCACATGAAACGGACAGAGGAAACGCGCCGGGAAATCCTTTTGCCGGTGATCTTCACAACGTTCTTTCTGGCCGCCATTGCATGGGGCGACCGCACGGTATTTCATTCGATATCCGCGGAAGGCATGACAGGCGCCTCGCGAATGCAGAACGGCGGCTTCGAGGAAGGCGCCGGCCCGGCGCTGCCCGGCTGGTCGGGTTGGGGCACGGGATACAGACTCGACGAACAGGCCGGGCGCAACGGTTCGCGCGGGATTCGTTGCGTCGGCGACGATCCGGCGAAGGAGTACGGCATCAGCCAAACCGTCGTCCTGAACCAAGAGCAGCCGCGTCCGATCCTTGCCGTCGGCTGGAGCAAGGCGGAGAACGTTGACGGCGGCCCCGACATGGGATATTCGATCTACCTCGACATTCTGTTCATGGACGGCACGCCGCTGTGGGCGCAGACGGCGAATTTTTCCACCGGCACGCACGATTGGGAACGCCGCACGCGCATCGTCATCCCCTCCAAGCCGATTCGGTCCGTAACGGCGCTCGGATTGTTCCGCCACCATCGCGGCACGGTCCTTTTCGACGACTTCGCGCTGCTGGAAGCCTCGGATGACACGCCGCTGTTTGAAGGGGGTCTGGTTCGGCCCGGAGACGCCTTGCCGGCAAGCGCCGGGCCGGACAACGGCATCGAACCGATCCTGTTTGTGCGCGATGTCGCGGCGGGCAGCGATTTCGTCACCGCGGGCGCATGGGAAGATCGCGGCGAAAAGAGAATCTTCGCCGGCGATTGCGACGGGGCGGGATTGCGTCTTTGGGCCGATCGCACGGAACGAAACGGTGTCGTGGAAATCAATGCGCGGGTGAGCGATGTGCAAAACACGGATCGCGCGGTAACGTTTTACATCGGCATCCCCGTGAAAAAAGGCGGTTGGGCGTGGTGGGATGGACCGCGATGCAGCCGCCCGGCGGAAACCGGCGTGTTCGTGAAGGAGCGATACTCCGGCGCGGGAGCGACAAGCACGCGGTCCCTGTATCCGCTGGCGGCCTTGACGGGTCCGGCGGGCGGTTGGGCGATGGCCGTGCCGCTGGACGAACCGAGGCACGCACGACTCGGTTATTTTGCCGATCACGGGCTGTTGTTCGCGGCGTTCGATTTTGGATTGAGTCCCGATGCGCGGAAATCGCCCGGCACGGCGGCCTGCACGCTGAAGGTTTTCCGCGCCGATTCCGATCAGGGATTTCGCGGCGCACTGGCGCGGTACTATGCGTTGTTTCCGGAATCTTTCGTGAAGCGGGTAAAGCAGGAAGGGCTTTGGATGGCGTTTACGGACATCGCCACGGTGAAGGGCTGGCAGGATTTCGGCTTTGCGTATCACGAGGGGACGAACGCGGTCGCCTGGGACGAGGCAAACGGCATTTTGAGTTTCGTGTACATCGAACCGATGACGACGTGGGTGTCGTTTCCGCCCGACGTACCGCGCACCTACGAGGGGGCCATGGCCCATCTCGAAAAACAGTGCGCGGAAGGCAACGCCGAGGCCCGCAAGACGCGGCTGTCGGGCGTGCGCGGCCCCACAGGCCGTTATACGCTGTCAATCGAAAATGCGCCGTGGTGCAACGGCGCGGTCTATGCCCTGAACGCCGATCCCGAATTGCCTCCGACGGATCGCGACACGATCAACCAGGGGCAATACGGATTGAATCTCATCGAGACGGCCCTTGCCGGTAGCAGGCGCGCGATTGTCGCCGGCTGGTGGCATTTCGGCGATCCCTACACGCCCGACGCCGAATGCAAAAGCCAGGGCGAACAGTCCATCCGGATTGAGGCCGTTCGGGAAGGGGGCCAGGCGGGCGCGGTGCAATGGGTGGCACTCGGCCAAACGGAACCCGGACCGCTGTTGTTGCGTGCGTCAATCCGGCGCGGAAACCTGACCGGCGAGGCGGACGCCGATTGCGGCGTGTTCGTGGATCTATGGCATGCGGACGGGACGCCGCTTTTTGCGCAGACGCTGCCCGCGCCGCCGGGGACGGGCGGGTTCGACACGATGGAACGGATCATCGCATCGGACAAACCATTCGAATCGGCGCGCATTCATCTTCTCATGCGCGGGAAGCACACCGGAACGGTCTGGTTCGACGATCTGTATCTCGGCGATGCGGACGGCAAGCGGAACCGTATCGCGAATCCCGGCGGCGAAGGGAAACCGTACGCGCCGGACGGCATCGGCGGCGCGTATCTCGATTCGTATGAGTTTTGGGCCACGAATCTCGACTACGACCGCGCGCATTTCGCCGGCGCGGACCTGCCGCTCGTGTTCGATCCGTACACGCATCAACCGGCCGTCCTGACCGTCTTTTCCACGTTCGAATTCCAGCGGGAACTGGCGAAACGCATGCACGCGCAGGGCAAACTCATGATGGCCAACGGCGTGCTGCACCATTTCGATTTCCCGGCGGCGTATCTCGACGTGCTCGGAACCGAAACCAACTGGTTTCCCGGCGGAAAATGGTCGCCGATGTCCGACGAGGAACTGTTGTACAAGCGCGCGATGGCGTATCGGAAGCCGTATTGTTTCCTGATGAACACGCATTACGCGTCGCTCACGACCGGCGATATTGAACGGTATGTGCAGCGCTGCATGTTCTACGGGATGTTTCCCGGTTTCTTCAGCGAGAATGCGGCGACGGATTGTTTCTTCGCCCATCCGGAGTGGTATGAGCCGGCGCGTCCGCTGTTCCGTAAATACATGCCCGTCATTCGCGCGCTTGCGGCGGCGGGATGGGAGCCGATTACCCATGCGCAATCGTCCGATGGCCGCGTGCTCGTCGAACGGTTCGGCGGCGGCGGAAGCGGGCCGCTTTACTTTGCGTGTCTCAACGATTCACGGGAGACCGTGACGGCGTCGGTATCCTGGGACTCCGCGGCCCTGAAACGGGCGCCCGCACGGCTCGAAGTGCGCGATGTCCTGACCGGAGAAACGGTGTCCGCACAGGCGACCGGCGAGGTAACGGTCTTTTCCGTTTCTCTCGACCCCGATGCCGCCACGGTCGTTTGCGTTCAATCCCGGTGATCCCGCTTGCGCGTTCCCATGCGTTTATCGCACATAACCGAGCGCCTTGAGTTGTTCGGCGATGGCCGGATCGAGCGGCGCGGCGGCGGGCGGGGCCGATGGTCCTGCGACCCGGGCCTGCATCGCGGCGTTTCGATGTTTCGCGAGGAGGTCTTTTAATTTTTCGGCGTCTTCCGGGCGATCGGAGGCGATGTTTCGCGTTTCGCGCGGGTCCTCGGCGATGTCGTACAGTTCCACAAGCCCCGTGCGCCGGTCGGCAATCAGTTTCAGCGATCCCAGCATGACGGCGGCCAGCTCCGTCTTGGCGGCCGGCCAGCACCCGTTCGTAAGCGAAAAGGCGGGGCGGTCTTCCGGGCGCGAAAAGACATTGACGCCCTGCCAGCGTGGATTCGGCTTCAAGTGGAGCAATGCGGCAATCGTCGGCGCGATGTCCACGGTCTCGGCCAGAATATCGATCGTCTTGGGAATCTGGCCCGGGCCGCTCAGAATGAGCGGCACGTCGAGTTCCTCGCGATACTCCGTCAGGCCGTGGCCCAGCCGGCCGTGTTCCCAAAAGTGCTCGCCGTGATCCGATGTAATCACGATGACCGTGTTCGGCTGCCTCGCCCGGATGCCTTCCAGAAGCCGCGCCAGTTCGTCGTCAAGAAAACGCGATTCCCCGTCGTACAGCGTTCGCACCGCATCTTTCGCCGCGTCCGACAACTCCGTGAAAGCGCGCCGGTCCGTGTTGCCGATGAGGTGATCGATGTGATCCCAGAAGTAATCCATGAAGTCCGTGACGGTCTTCAGTTCTTCCGCCGGAAGAGGCGGCGGAAATCCAAAGATTTTGCGGTACGCCTCCGGCGGTTCGTAGGGAATGTGCGGATCAAGATAATGGACGTACAGGAAAAACGGCGCGTTGGACTCGCCCACCTGCCGCAGGGCATGGTCCGTGACCGTGTTGGCGGGAACCGGGCCCAATTCCTCGTACCGGTCAAACCCTTCCGCAAAGCCGAGCGAAGCCGCGCAGTTCACGTTGGTCTGAACGGCGGACGTTGCGTACCCCGCCTTTTTTAGGTAGGTGGCCAGGGTTTCGCAGGCCGCCGGCAGGCGATCGTTCGGACCGCCGTTTTCCGGATGCCGCGCATCCGGCCCGAAATACACCTGGTGCGTGTCCACGTATAACGATGTCAGCATGGACGCCATCGAAGGCCGCGTCCATGTGCATGCCGTGGCCACGTTCGTAAAACGCACATTTTCGCGTCCGTACCGCGCAAGTTTCGGCATAACCGGCTCGCCGTTGCGCACCGCGTCCACCCGGTCCGCGCGCAACGCATCCACCACGATCAGCACGACGTTCGGCTGTGCGAGCCCCGGCGATGACGGACGCGGAACGCCCCCGCCGGTTTCCAGTCGTTTCCAATGCTCGACCGCGCCCATCGCCAGCATGGCCGCCACGGCCGCGATGACAATGGCAATCAGATATTGCCGGTACATCCGTTTACTCCGTTCCTTCCCGATTCACCGCCGCGCCTCCCAAACGAGGCAATCAAGGACACCAAGGACAACGGCTCTCCATCGTATCGTTCAAGTCCCTATCGTCCAAGTCCTTCAGATCCTTTTTCTTGTGGGGCTTTCCCAATGGCCAACTGCCGAAATCAGGCTTGCCGACCGTTGCAAATACCCGCAAAAAACCATACCCGCTTCCCGCCGTGAAAGCAAGCAAATGCCTGTTTCCCGGCCCAACTTAGAAGGCCGTGGCGGCCGGCACGCCCAGGGTCAAATCGTTCTTGGCGAGTCGTTGGCAGATTGCCGGATCGAGCGCGTGCAGCAACGTCCAGACGCATGGGTTCGAATAGTAGTTGATGCCCCATTTGATGGCGCCCGTATGCCGATCGAGGCTCCAGGGAATATTCCATGGCGTCCGTTGAAGCAACAGGATATTGCCGTAACTGGCTGTGAACACTTGCAGGGCTTCGCGCACGCGGCCGGCGTGAACGGCCATCGCGCAAAAATTCCAGACTTCTCCGATCGTGATGACCGCGGAGTGATCGGGGAAGGTTTCGTCCACGGTCCCGTCGGGCCGCACGCCGTTGACCGCCCCATACGGCGTCGCGGCCACGTTCCATCGCAGCACGGCTTCGACATGGTCCCGGATGCATGCCTTGGGCAGAATCTCGCCCAGCCCGGAGGCATAAGCGAACCATTGGCCGCACAAGGCGTTGGTCAGCGAGGTGGCGCTTACCCGCTTGCGTTCCGGATCGTTGTAGAGGCGGTAATACGAACCGGTCCACAATTTGTCGTCGTAGGATTTCAGGGCGCGATCGTACCAGCCGCGCATCTCGGCGGCAAAGGCGGCGTCTTCCATCCGCTTCGCCATTTCCTCGCCCGCGCGCAACGCAGCCAGCCAAATTCCGCCCGTGTAGGCGCTTGTGCCCCACCATGGCCAGACATCGTAGTACTGGTTCGCCGGAAAACCGGTTTCACTGCCGGGATCCTCGTTTACGACGCCGTCGCCGTCCTTGTCCAGCGTCATCGCGAACCGCAGCGCGGCCTGAACCTTCGGATACATTTCCCGCAAATAATCCATGTCGTTCCAGAGCGCGGCGTTCCGCCATGTGACCAGCGCGAATTCCGGCGACACGATCGGATGCTGAACGTGGTAATAGGGCGATCGCGAACCGGCCGGCGTCCCGAATCCAAAGGGAATTTCCCCGTCGGGTTTCTGGGCGGCGGCAATGGATCGCATCGTCGCCTTCTCGCATTCCGGAAACAGCGCCGCCAACGGGAAGGTTCCGTAGAACCGGCACACAAACGTCTCGGTGATCGGGCATCCTGTGAACGATTCGCTCTGGAAAAAGCGCCCGTCCGAAATCCACCACGAATTGCGCGGCAGAATGTACAGGCCATTGATAATCGCGTCCTTCAGCAAACCGGGGACGGGGGATAGATAAATGGGCTGCTGCCACGCAATGATCCGTTTTTCGATTTCAGCGGCCCGCGGCAGCGCGGCCTTCATCACACCGGCGGCGTCCGGATACGCGTCCGCGTACCGGTGCCGGAGTTTCTCGCCGTCGCTCGACGTCCACACGGGGAAATACCATGCCAGCGCGAAGACAACCTCGGTCTTTTCCCCCGCCGCGAGCGTGCGCACCGACTTGACCCGAATCGTGTTCGCGCCGGGACTTTCCGGGGTTATTTTCCATCCATCGCCCGAAGCGGCCACGGCATACGACCCGTTTGCGCCTTTCCATTGCCGGCCGTTTGGAATGGTTTCGATCGTGGCTTCGGTCTTGGGCGCTTCCTCGGCTTGCGCGGCTTCCCACTGAAACGCGATCTCCGCCGCCACGGGGCCTTGGCCGCGATTCATCATCACGAACCGGAAGAAGGCCGCGGGCATGCCCGACCATTCATATTCATGCGGAATCAGCGGCGCATACGCACGCGCATAGACTTCGATCTCGCCGAAGGCGTTGCCGAATTCCATGTCGGCGGCCGGGTAATGTCCCCAGAACCGCAGTCCGGGCGTTGGTTTCATGTTCGGAAACAGATCGGCCCGCTGGCCGCCGATGAGCAGCGAAAAACCGCATCCCGCCGGAACCGGCCGGGGGTTCAGCCAGTTGTTCTCGACGGTCGAGTCGCGAAACGTTCCCGCCGACGTGATGTCCACGAAACCCGTTCCCAGCGCCCCCAACGGCATTGCGCTCGAAGCCGTTCCCGCCGGATACCATACGCCGAAACACGGCACGGCATAGCCCAATCCGGTAAATTCCTGCACCTGGCACAGCGCCATCGCAACCACCGCCGTCGAAACCGAAACCATGATATGCGCTCCTCGCATTGGATTCCTTGCTTCAGCATACTCCACGCAAGGCGGAGGCGTAAAGATCCAACGTCCGGCGCGGCGGCGGATTTCAGCGCGCGGCCTGCCGGAAAAGATGGGCCAGCCCATCGGGCCGCACAAGCACATACCCGGCGGGCAGCCGCGCCGCGAGATCCCGAAGCCATGCCGGATAGTAGTACCAGCTGATGGCCATGGCGCTCATGAATGCGGGACGGTGCGCGGGCGTGTTGGCCATAATTTCGCCCAGCAGCCAGGCATTGGTTTCCCGCATGTCGTCGCGTTGCGTTTCGCCCGAAGCGGACCATGCCTGAAACCGGGTCAAGGTGTGAAAGACCGCCGTGTCGCCCATCAGGCTGTTGGCGGTCTCCGGCTTGACGCATTCGTGCCGGCCAAGGTCCGCGATAATGTAATTCAACCGTTTCATGCCTTTCGCGAAGCGGGCGAATGTCTCGTCGTCGGGCGGCGTGGGTTCGCCCCAACTGCCGTTGTACAATTCGATGCCGTCCACGCCGATCGCGCGGCAATAGCGATCCGTCAACCGGACGTATTCCTTCCAGATTCGCCGGCGATCGTCTTCGGCGAAACGTCCGGCGTACACCTGCGTGTTCATGTATCCCAAACCGGAGACGCCCGCGAAAAACACATCGTTCGGCGTCGCGTGCGTAACATACCACTCCAGCACCGCCGGCAGCATGTCGCGCAGGGTCACGTTCATGCACCAGCCCGTCGGCACGCTTCCGCGCGCGGGGTCCGCCCAGATCTTCCGCTGGTGAAACTGCCAGTACCAGAGGTTGTCGCCGCTGTCGAGGATGTTGACACTCAGATAGATCGCGCCGGGATCCAACTTGGGCGGCGAGGGACTCGCGGGGAAACGCTGCCTGATCGCGCCGGATTTTGGACGGATCGCGGAATGGACAGTCAGGTTCGAGCAGAATTCGGTGCCGGGAATGAATTTGCCGAATTCCGACAGCCATCGCACGCCCTCGTATTCCGTAATGCCGAGACGATCGGCATACATCGGCCAGCCCAACACCGGTATGTTGGCCGGTGTCGAGGCAAGCAGTTCGTTGACGAACGCCTCCTCCGCGGCCGGGTCGCCGCCCGGCTCGTCGTCGGCATGACTCGACACCCAGAACGTGAACACGTTGAAGGCCGCGAGATAGTCGCGGACGGCATGGGCCGCGCTGTTCGGATACATCCATGCCAGGACATGATGGCTGAAACGATCCCCATAGCGGTCGCGCAGATCGCGGTACGCATCCACGTTGCGCGTCCAGCGTCCGCGCAAATCCATCACGACCGGCAGACGCAACGATTCGGCCTGTTCCGCCGTCGCGGGCAGGGCATTCTCGATTCCTCCCAGCATGCACGCGGCCTGAATCGTTCCCGGCAGTCCCGGATCGAACACAATGGCCCCCTTGACTTCGCCGCGGAACCGTTCGAGCAGCAGGGGAAACGATGGGATGCGCTCTTCCCCGTGGACGTGTCCGCGTTCGCGCAGCCAGGCCAGCCACTCCTCGTCGTAACCCGCGGGATTCGTGGCGTTGATGAGATAGAGCCGGGGTTGGCGGCGGTTCACGATTCCCTGCAACACGGCGGCCAACCGCTGAATATCGCCGGGATCTTTCGAGCAATCGTAGACGATCAGGAGCGCGGACGGTTTTTCCGCCGGACGCGGGAAGACGCCGGCAAATGGGCGTTTTTCCCGGCATTCGGACAGGTTCGCCCATTGTTTTTCCGAACGCCGGATAGACACATCGTCCACCCAGAACCCTTCGGTCGTGTCATCGCTGGCAAAACGCAACGTGACACGCGAAGCATCTTGGGGGGTGGTAAACGCGCAGACGAACGGCCGCCAGTCGAAATCGCCCTGGGCAAGGTAAAGACGCCGGTCGCCGCCGGTGTCGAAGGCCGCGCTCGCGAAACATCGTCGCGCAGCGCGGCCCCGCGCAAAGAACGACACCTCGTAGGTCGTGCCGGGTTCGACGGCTATGCCCTGCTGAAAAAACGAGGCGTACACGTTCGCTTTCACCGGCGAACGATTCACGATACGGACGCACGACGATCCCGAACGGCCGTGGCTGCCATCCAGCATCACTTCGGCATCGGCGCCGCCGCCGATGTCCACCCGCCAGCCTTCGGCGAATCCCGTGGTCGCGCCGGCTTTATCGAATCCGGGATTCTGAACGACTGTTTCCCCGGCTTGTGCGGTCCACGCGCGAACCGCAACCATCCACCCCATGGCGATGGCCACGGCGCACCGCCGTGGGAGGCCCATTCGTTCGATTCGCTTCAGCGCCGATCCTCCCGCGCTTCCAATCGCAGGCACTGCCGTCATTTTGAAAACGGCGGTTTCAGCCTTGCGTTTTCTTTATCGCTATCGTTATCCGCATCCTACTTGATTTCGTCGCCGCGCTCATAATCGGGCGAGAATCTGAGAGCCTCGTTTGGCGATAAGAAACGTGTCTAATGAAAAAGGACACAAAGGATTTTTCCCGTGGGATTGGCGTCCTTTATGTCCCGGTTGCCTTGAATTGCTTCAATCTTGCGCAGTTTGACACCTACTTAACCACTAAGGCGCCACACTGCGAAATAGAGGGCCGATCAGGGTTCCTAAAAATCAGATGAACCAGATGATCAAACCGATGGGGAAGAAAATGATGCTGATGAGGATCTTCAGCGCATCCGGAAACATGTCTCCGATTTCTCCCTTGAGCACACCATTCATGTCTTCCATTTTTCGAGCCTCCTTTGTGTGATGTCCTGTTCCTTTTCCGAACCAACTCCTCTTGCCATACCCTACAAAGTTTGTTTTAAAATGTCAAGACATA